>CANPYQ010000045.1 GCA_947588865.1 uncultured Bacilli bacterium | reverse complement strand
AAGAAGGAATTATTAAATATTTTAATTAGTTTGTACATATAATTTTTTAGGTGAAATTATGAAAAAGCTTATATTATTAACACTTTTAATATTGCCACTTAAGATAGGCGCAATTGACACAAGTGCTAGAAGTGCAATACTTATGGATATAGATTCTAATAGAATACTTTATGAAAAAAATATACATGAAATAAGGAGTGTAGCTAGTATATCTAAGATAATGACCGCAGTAATTGCAATAGAATCGGGTAAACTTGATGACATAGTTACAATTGGAAATGAAATAGATTCAGCTTATGGATCTGGAATATATATAAAAGTAGGAGAAAAACTAACTTTAAGAGATCTTTTATATGGGCTTATGCTTAGAAGTGGAAATGATGCAGCTCTCGCTATTGCAAAATATGTAGGTGGTAGTATTGAAAATTTTGTTACAATGATGAACGATAAGGCAAAAAAATTAAAAATGAATAATACAACCTTTAATAATCCTAGTGGGTTAGATCAGGAAAAAGGGAACTATTCAACGGCATATGATATGGCAATATTAACCAGTTATGCTATGAAACTAAATGATTATAAAATTATTACAGGAACAAAAAAATATACCTTAACTACAAATAAAAATACTTATAGTTGGATAAATAAAAATAAACTTTTAACTATTTATAAATATACAACAGGAGGTAAGACAGGATTTACTGAAATAGCTAAAAGAACGCTTGTAACAACTGCATGCAAAGATAATTTAAATTTAGTCGTAGTAACGCTTAATGATGGCAATGATTGGCAAGATCATCAAAATTTATTTGAATATGGTTTTAATAATTTTACTAATATAAAGATACTTGAAAAAGGTAAGCTAAATATATATAATGAAAAATATTATAATGATTATGAATTATATATAAAAAACGATTATAATTATTTGTTAGAAAACAGTGAAAAATCTAGTCTGCTTATGAAATATGAACTTGAAAAGAAAAGAAAGATAAATAATGGTGATAAAATAGGAGTAATAAATATATATTTAGGTGATAAGAAAATACACGAAGAAAATATATATGTTAAAGTTTTAGAAAATAGTAATAAAAAAACATTCTCTGATAAAATAAAGGAATGGTTGAATAATTTATGGTAAATATTATATGGATGGTATTGATAGTAGTTGGGATTTTTTATGGATTATTTACAAATAATTTAGAAACTATTAATAATACTATTGTAGATAGTACTAAGATAAGTCTTGATATGTTGTTTAAAATATTTCCAGTAATAGCTCTTTGGATGGGGCTTACAAGAATTGCAGAAAAATCAAAACTTTTAGAAAAACTTTCAAATAAATTATCTCCAATACTTACGAAAATATTTCCTGAAATACCAAAAGGTCATGAGTCACTTAGTTTAATTGCAAGCAATATGATAGCAAATGTGTTTGGACTTGGTAGTGCAGCTACGCCTTTTGGACTTAAAGCTATGTCATCTTTGCAAAAACTTAATAAAAAAAAAGATACTGCATCACGATCTATGATTACATTTCTAGTAATAAATACAAGTGGATTAACTATTATACCTACTACAATAATCTCTCTTAGAATGATGTATGGAAGTTTAGAACCTACTAAAATAGTTTTTGCCTGTATAATCAGCACTGCTTTTGCAACTATTGGTGGAATTGTTATTGATAGAATTTTAGCAAGGAGGTATAAAAATTAACTTTATATCAAATTTAATAATACCAGCTATGGTAGTATTTATAGTAATTTATGGATTTATGAAAAAAATAGATATTTATGATACTTTTATAGATGGAGTAAAAGAAAGTTTTTCAATGATATTTAATTTATTTCCAACATTTATTGCCATGATACTTGCAATTAACCTTTTTATAAATAGTGGAGTACTAGATTTTATATTGTCTTTTCTAAAACCAATATTTACTATGATAAAAGTTCCAGTACAAATACTTCCTCTTGCACTTGTTAGACCTATATCAGGGAGTGCTTCACTTGCATATTTAAATAATATATTTTCAACATATGGACCAGATAGTTATTTGGGATTATTAGGTTCCGTTATTCAAGGTTGTACAGACACAACCCTTTATGTTATAAGTTTGTATTTTGGTAGTGTAGGTATAAAGAAAATAAGATATAGTTTATTTGGGGGATTATGTGCAGATTTGATTGGGATAGTTGCAAGCATTATACTTGTTAATTTACTTTTTACTTGAAATAATGTATAATGTTTTTGGTGATTTTATGGAACGTTTACAAAAAATTATAGCGGAGTCGGGATATTGTTCTAGAAGAAAAGCAGAGGAATTAATTAGCAAAGGTAAAGTCAAGGTAAATAATAAAGTAGAAACCAAATTAGGTACTAAAGCAAGCTATGATGATTATATAGAAGTAGAAGTGAATCCTTTAAATAAAAAAGAAGATAAAGTATACTTTTTGCTTAATAAACCAAGAGGGGTAGTTACTAGCGTAACTGATGATAAAGGTAGAAAAACAGTAGTTGATTTGATCAATACTGATAAAAGAATTTATCCTGTTGGAAGATTAGATTATGATACTACAGGTCTTTTACTACTTACTAATGACGGAGAACTCACAAATTTTTTGATACATCCTAAAAATAATATAGAAAAAGTTTATGTTGCTAAAATAAAGGGATTAATATCTAAGGATGATTTAAGAACACTCTGTAGAGGAATTATAATAGATGGTAAAAAGACAAATAAAGCACAATCAAAAATTCTAAAAATAGATAAAAAAAATAATTGTAGCGTAGTAGAACTTATAATACATGAAGGACGTAATCATCAAGTTAAAAAGATGTTTGAGTCTATTGGATATGAGGTACTAAAGTTAAAAAGAGAGAGTATTTCTTTTCTCACACTTGATGGAGTTAAATCGGGAGAATATAGGGAACTTAGTGTAAAAGAAGTTAAGAAATTATATGGCGAAAAGAATGATTAAGTTTTGTTTTTTGACTTAATTATTTTTATAAAAAAAACCATTACAATATGGTTTGTTAGTTTTATTTTTTGTTAATTTTCAACATCTTCAATTGCACTTGTAGGGCATCCTTCTTTTGCATCAATTGCATCGTCTTTTAATTCATCTTCAACATCTTCAACTATAACGCTAGCGAGGCCGTCATCTTCAATTTCAAATACTTCAGGGCAAATTGCTTGGCAAGCCCCACAACCGATGCATAAATCTTTATTAATTTTTAATTTCATAATATACCTCCAGAATAATTATAAATAAATTATATGAAAAAAGCAAGTAAAATATTTTAATATTTTTAAAAGTATGGTATATTATTAATAGGTGATGGTATGGCTAGTAGGATGGATAGATACAATAGTGATGTTGCATTTACAGGTCGTAGTAACAGGAATAAAAATTTATATAAGCAAATTGAAGATCTAGATAGCTATACAAATATAGAGGGTGTGGCTACAATTGAAAAAACTAATGAAATAGATATTTCTAAAGTAAAAGAGATGCTTAAAAACAGAGAAAATTATAAAAAACAAAGAGAACTTAGGGGAATAATAAAAGAGAAGAAACAAGAAGAAGAACCTATTGTAGAAGAAAAAGAAGAACATAGAAACTATGATATAAATGATATATTATCTAAAGTACAAGCAGAACCAAAAGAAAAAGTTAAATATCGCAGTTTAAATGAGGAGCAGTATAATACACTCAAAAGCTTAACTAAAAAGGGTAAAGAATATGATATAGAAAAAGAAGAAAAGGAGTTAAAAGAACTAATTAATACTTTAACTGCAACAAAAGCCCTATCAAAATTAAATGATACAGATGATGTAGGATTACTTGATGAACTTAAATCCAATACAATGGTTGGTGATGTATCTTCAATAAAAAAAATAATAGAGCAAGAAAAAGAAATTTCAAAACAAGATACAGACTTAGAAGAAAAAGAAGAAATAGATAAATCTTTCTATACATCAAGTTTTGGATTTACACAAAAGGACTTTGATGAGTTAAAAAGTATGAATCATAATATAAAGAAAAGCAATAAATTTATAATAATATTATTGATTGTACTAATAGTATTAATTATTTCAGGTGTTTTATATTTTGTATTAACATAAAAAAATAAGTAATCATTTTTTACTTATTTTTATTTTTATGCATATAATAGCAACAAACAGAATAGTAAATATAGTTGCAAATATAGGAATAATGTTAGCTATTAAATTATCTAGATAAATGTTATATTTTGATAAAAAAAGTGTACCAACAATAATTAGAATACAAGTTATAAAATATAGTAAATTAACTTTTTTAAATTTAAATACAGTTTTAACATTATTAGCTATAAAATAAATAACGAAAACATTAAATATAAATACATCATAAAGTAGTTGCATAACCAAAATACTTTCTATTCTAGAATTAAGCCCAAATAGGGATACATGTTTTAATACATGAAATTCTGCATATTCATATAAAGATGCAAGTTCATACCCAAAAACTGCAAGTGTTTCAAATATTAAACCAAATAAAGTAATTGCGGATAAAATATATGATATTATTAGACACTTTTTAATTTTTGGATTTTCAATCCTATCTTTTGGTATCATAGTTAAAAGAATCATAGGTGATATATTAAACGCATAATAGCTATTTAATCCACTTGCATAATCTTCCATGCTAGATACTAAAAATGGTTTTAAATTTGATATTTTTAGTGATTGAATAAGCCCTAAGGAACTAATAATTAAAAAAATTATATTCAAATAAAATAATATATTACTAGTTCTAGACATAGTATTAATTCCTTTAGTTAAAATATAAAAAGTAGCAATTGCAAATAGTATTACAATAGCGAGTATAGGTGTTTTAGTTAGAAATTGACTTTGTATGAAATTACCTAAATTAAGAAAGTTTAGAGTACACATAAAAAATGCAAATAGGACACTTATAATAATTATAACTACACCAATTTTCCTTTTGAATAATTTAATTATTTTATCTGGTAGACTTAATGAAGGTTCATAATTCATAATATAATTAATAACAAATATGAACATTATTCCAGGGATTATACCTAAAATAGGTATAATCCAGCTATCTTGTTTCATGAAATTAATTAAAGCATTAAAAGTAATACCTATAAGAAAGGCTCTTGTAATAAAATAATTCAAAGTAGATATTTCGAAATTAGTAATCTTTTTTTTCATTATGTATTTCCTCCAAACTATTTTTAGAAGATACTTTAGTTTTAAGTATCAAATTACTTTTAATATTAAGATCAATTTCGCCCATAACATCTTCCCAATTATCTTTAACTGTCTTAAAATATTTTGGGTGGTTTTGATAAAATTTGAGTCCAAATCCAAAAATATCAGATTTGTTTTTAACAGCTAAATTAAATGCTTTTTCTACATGACTTTTAATTTTTTTATTAGATTTGTCTTGAAGTTCTTCAATCAATTTAGAATCTTCTAAATTGATATTACCGCGTACTTCAATAATTCTTGCTTCACCTTCAACATTAACCTCAATTTTAGGTTTATTATTTTCAACACTCGTTTTAACATTTGAATTAAATTTTGTTGTGTCAACTACTACATATCCATTTTTATAATTAAGGGTAAGATACATCTCGTTAATCATATTATTTACAATATTAATACCTAAACTTTCATCATGTGTTGTCCAGTCTACTAATTTATCATTTTTAAATATAGCTAAGTTTCCAATTTTTATATAAGATTTAGGTTCACTTGATTCAATATTTTCTTTAGATTCTCCCTTTTCTGGGTCTCCTACAACACTTATCGAGTTAATTGCGGGATCGATTCCATCCCTTAAAAGAATAGAAAGCAATTCATTAAAACTTGTTTTTGCAATAGTACCTTGTAAGTCAGTAGTTGATTTTAGGTTATCTGATATATTTTGAGATGGAAAACTCGTTAGAGGAGTTACAATCTTAAGAGTGTTAACAGCTTTAGTATCTTTCGCAATTGCTATATAAAAGTTGTTTCTTGCACTTGTATACCTTAAAAATAAGTCAACAACATTTTCTAATCCTTCTCTTGCAATATCTTCAGAAACTACTAGAACAGTAAAACTACCTATATATAATTCTTTAGGTGATATTAATCCAATATTTTTAAGTGCTTCAAATAAAGAATCTCCATCTTCAGTATATACTACAATTTGTGATTGACCAGAATCTCCATTATCATCACTGCTTTTAGGAGCATTAGATATAAGCACGCTAACTTCATATTTATCATCTTTTTTATCTATGGCAATACCTGTAACAATTGAGTAGTCATTTAATTCTTTATAGTTCCAACAGCCACTTAATGTAAGTAAAATCATTAAACTAATTATTATTTTCTTCAATCGGATCACCCATCCTTTTTACATTTTTAGTGAGATAAGTAGGTCTATTTTTTAGATTTTTTCTGGATACTCTAATTAAACTATCTTTAAGACTTCTAATACTAAGTGGACTAAATGGAGTTAAGTATGGAGTACCAAGGCATTCTAGACTTGAAAGTTTTGCAATAAATATAATAAATATAATCATAAACCCAATGATACCCATAAATGTTGCACCTAGTATAAATAATATTCTCCATTCCCTTACGGCATCTATAATATCTACATCGTAAAATACAAGTTCAGATATTGATGTCGCGGCAACTACGATAATTACAATAGGAGAAACTATTCCAGCAGCAACAGCTGCATCACCTAGTATTAATGCCCCAACAACATTCATTGCACTACCAGAAAATGATGGGGAGTGTATATCTGCTTCTCTTAATACTTCAAATGTTAAAACAAACAGTAATACCTCAATAGCAGTTGGAAAAGGAACACCATCTCGTTGGATTGCTACAGATATAAGCAACTGATCTGGAATTATCTCATGGTTATATGTCATTAGAGCAATATATAAAGCAGGGGTTAAAAGAGCAATAAAAAAACATATTGTCCTAACAATTCTTGAAAAAGAGATATTAAAAGATTTTTGATAGTTATCTTCTGGAGAATGAATAAAGTCAGTAAGTACTGCAGGGAGTATTAAAACAAAAGGTGTATTTTCAACAAGTATTACAATTTTACCGTTTAATAGCGATGTACAGGCAAGGTCAGGCCTTTCTGTACTAATGACTTTTGGAAAAACTGACTTTTGGCTTTTTTCAATCAATTCTCTTATATATCCACTGTCTAGTATTGCATCTATATTTATTTTTCTTAAATCGTCAAGTATTTTGTCAACTTTCCATCTAGGAACAATATCCTTAATGAATGATACTGTAACTTTTGTTTTAGATCTTACTCCAACTTTAATATCTTCAAACCATAAATTTGGATCTTTAATTCTTTTTCTAATTAAACCTAAATTTTTATTATGATTTTCCGTAAAACTATCTTTTGGGCCACGTATTATCGTTTCACTTGTCGATTCAACTACACCCCTATCAAGAGATTCTCTTGTTTCAATTACAATAGCTTTTGTGCTATTATCTACAACAATTATTGTAAATCCACTAGAAAGATAATAAAACATATCCTCATAAGTATCGCAAGTCTTAATATTGCTATTATAAATATTGTTTTTTACTTGTTCAAAAAATGTATCAAATAATCTTTTCCTATCCAAATTAATAAGGGACTTATTTAAGAAATCACTTATCTTGTCATCACTACTAACACTTTCTAAAAACACATATCCAACACGGTAATTTTTTTTTTCTATTAATCTTGTGACAATATCGCTGCTTTTTCCATTTATTGTATTAATAGTTTCAAATATTTTATCTATATTATTATCTATTTTCATATACTCACCTATGGTTATTATTGACATTTTTTAATAAATTATAATATAATAATTGTATTAATTGGGAGGTTTAGTATGGATTATTTAAAAGTAGAAGATTATATGGAAGTAACGTATAGATATTTAGACTTTCATGAAGGCTTAGCGGTTATCCGAGATAAAAATCATGAATATGGTTATATAGATAGAACAGGTAAAGAGGTTATTACTTGCGAGTATAAATATGCAGGAGACTTTCATGAAGGCTTAGCAGTTGTCCAAGATGAATGTGGTCAATATGGTTATATAGATAAAACAGGTAAAAAGGTTATTGCTTGCAAGTATGAATATGCAGGAGACTTTCTTGAGGGTTTAGCGATTGTTCGAGATGAACTTGGTCGACATGGTTATATAGATAAAACAGGTGAAAAGGTTATTGCTTGCAAGTATAAAGATGCAAGAGACTTTCATGAAGGCTTAGCGGTTGTCCAAGATGAACATGGTAAATATATCTATATAGATAAAACGGATAAAGAGGTTTTTACTTGTAAGTATAAATATGCAGGAGACTTTTTTGAGGGTTTAGCGATTGTTAGAGGTGAACATGATCAACATGGTTATATAGATAAAACAGGTAAAGAGGTTATTGCTTGTAAGAGTAAATATGTAAGAAATTATGTAAGAAATTTTCATGAAGGCTTAGCGGTTGTCCAAGATGAACGTGGTCAATATGGTTATATAGATAAAACAGGTAAAAAGGTTATTACTCGCAAGTATGAAGATGCAAGAGACTTTCATGAGGGTTTAGCGGTTGTCATAGATGAAGAATATAAATATGGTTATATAGATAAAACAGGCAAAGAGGTTGTTGCCTGCAAGTATAAATATGCAAGAGACTTTCATGAAGGTTTAGCAGTTGTCCAAGATGAACATGGTCTATATGGTTATATAGATAAAACAGGTAAAGAGGTTGTTGCCTGCATGTATGAAGATGCAAGAGACTTTCATGAAGGTTTAGCAAGTGTTAAGACTACAAATGGCATATTTTATTATATAAATAATAAAAATGATATTATGATTGAATTTCCTGTTTATGTTTCAATAATAGATATTGGTATTACAAGTATAATAATAAAATCGAAAAGTAAAGAAGACTTAGCTAGAAAAAAACTAGCAATTATTGAAGAGATAAAAAAGGATTTAATAAGTAATATAAACGAGTTAAAAAATACAGTTAAAAGAGAAATTAAATCATACAAAAAAACACTATAAAGGATAAAATTAACTTTATAGTTTTTTGTTTATAAATCTTTACTTTAAAATGAAACTATATTATAATATAAACTTAAGGTGGTAGTCTGAAAACAAAAATAAAATTTAATTTATATAAATAATCAAAAAAGGGCAGACTTCCCCTTACCCCAAAGAAAG
>CANPYQ010000044.1 GCA_947588865.1 uncultured Bacilli bacterium | reverse complement strand
CATTACTACATACCACCTTTATTATGTAGTAATTATATCAAATTTTTATTGCGAAGAAAATTTACTCTTTTTTACTGCAAAAATAAAAAAATATTTACAATATTGAATTTATATAGTATAATTTAAATAGTAGGAGGTAGATGTATGGAAAATCAAGCAAAAACTAATGGTTTAGCTATAGCTGGATTCGTTGTTTCTTTAGTTTCTTTACTTATAAATTTTGCAGGTATTGTTGGTTTAACAGGAACTATCCTTTCAGCAGTTGGTTTATCCCAAATAAACTCTAGAGGAGAAAAGGGTAAAGGTATGGCTATAGCTGGATTGATAATTGGTATAATTGGTATAGTATGGGGAATTATTTCAATTGCTAGTTGTACAGCTATTTTATCTGGACTATAGAAAAAAAGGACTTAGTCCTTTTTTTTATACTTTGCACCTTGATAAGTATCCCTTTTTTTCATTTCTTTATCTATATCATTTAATATAGTAACTTTTTTTATTAACCAATTAGGCTCTATTAAATTGCTAACTTTAGGATCCCCAGTAATCCTATTAATCACAATATCTTCTCTTAAATATTCTAATTGATCACATACTATATCAATATATTCTTCTCTTGATATAAGTTTAAAATGTGTTTCATTATATAATTTTTCTAACCTAGTTCCTTTAAGGATAGATAACATATGTATCTTTATCCCTTGAATATCTAAATTGCTTAGGTATTTTACTGTATCTATCATCATTTCTTTAGTTTCATAAGGTAGACCATTTATAATGTGAACGACTACATTTATTCCCCTTTTTCTTAAATTCTTAACCATACATTCAAAACATTTTAAATCATGACATCTATTTATAAGCTTAGATGTATTTTCATGTATAGTTTGAAGTCCGAGTTCTATTGTTAAGTATGTCTTTTTAGATAACTTTTCTAAATAATCCAAGCATTCAACACTTATAGAATCAGGACGAGTTGCAATATTAATCCCAACTACATCATCTAATTTAAGTATTGTTTCATACTTTTCTTTTAATATATCAATAGGAGCATAAGTATTAGTATTAGCTTGGAAATATCCAATATACTTAGCTTTAGGCCATTTTTTTAACATCATTTCTTTAACATCATTAAATTGAGTTATTAAATCTTTTTGTTTATTACCTGCATATTCACCACTACCATTAGAGCAGTATATACATCCTCCAACTCCAACTTTGCCATCAATATTAGGACAGGTAAATCCAGCATTTAAACTAACTTTAAATACTTTTCCTCCAAACTTATTTTTATAAAAATAATCTAAAGTATAATATCTTTTATTTGTATTTGAATATTTAAACATGAAACCACCTAAACTATTATATATTAAATAAATTAATAATACAAATCTTGACAGCTAGGGGGGGGGGGACATGCTATAATAAACATATAGAAAAGGTAAGTAAAGGAGAGATTATATGAAGAAAGGATTTACACTTATAGAACTATTAGCAGTAATAGTAATATTAGCAATAATAGCACTTATAGCAACACCAATAATATTAAATATAATAAGTGATTCAAGTGATGCATCAAATAAAAGAAGTATAGAATTATATGCAAAAGCAATAGAAAATGCAATATCAGATTATATGCTAAATAATGAAGGAAGCATACCAACAAAAGAATGGATAAGTAATAGTGCAAATATAGATCCATATTATAATGGGAATAGAGTAGTATGTGATACACAAGAGATAAATAGTGATGGAACAATTTATCTAGAAGGTTGTAAAATAAATGGGAAAGAAATAAAATATACATATGGAACTTCAAATATAATATGTAGAGGAGTAACAGAAGAAACAGCAACAAAAGAAGGTGGGAATAGGTTAGCAGGAAATATCCCAACAGGAGAATATAAAGCAGGAGACGAATACATATGTAATGTAGATGGAGTAAATAAATATCATTTCTTTGTGTTAGAAGATGGGGATACATCTGGATTAATAAAAGTAACAGAAGAAACATTAGGTTCTGATGAGACTGCTAATTTAGGAACAGCAGGTGAAGGTGAAATCGCACTTGTAGTAGGATTTGAAGGCAGGGATAACACGAGTGTTACTTGGTGTAAATCAGGAAATTTTGCTGATTGTAAGGCAGATGGTGCAATGGAACATCTCAAAGAAATGACAGCAGGTTGGACAATAGAAGTTAACTTGCCAACATATAATCAAATAAATATGGTAGCTAATAATGATACCTATGTAGCATGGTTATCGGGAACTTATTGGACATCTACCAAAGTGAGTGAATCACGTAATTATTTAGAATATCCTACTGGTTGGTCTTGGGATCTTTCGTGCAATCTAAGTTTTAACGAATGGCCAAATCAGGTTTTGCCAGTTATAACTGTTCCGAAATCTGCTATAAAATAATAATAAAAGTAAATAAAGATGTAATAGTAAATGAAGTCAGATTTATCTGGTTTTTTTAATTATTTTTAATATTTATCTTTAAAATAAATTTTACACATGTTATACTTATATTGGTGGTAGTATGGTAGATGAATTAATTAATAATTCTATAATAATATGTAGTCAAGATGAAAAAAATAGAATACTAAAAGGCATTAAAAAATTAGTAAATATTAAACTTATTAGTATGAGTGAATTTATTAAATCATATTATTTTGACTATGATGAAAAAGCTATTATCTACCTTATTAATAAATATGATATAAAATATGAAGTGGCTTTAGAGTACTTGGATAATTTAATATATGTTGAAGATAAAAAGTATAACGATGAAAAATTAGATTTTTTAGTTAATATAAAACATGAACTAGTAGAAAATAATTTACTTATATTTAATAAAAGATTTAGAAATTTTATTAAAGATAAAGAGATTATTATTTATAATCATATATTATCAAAATTTGAAAGATATTTACTTAGGAATTTAAAAATAAAAGAAATAAATAAAGTAAATAAAAATTATGTACCTAAAATATATGAATTTGACAATATAGAAGAAGAAATTGAATTTGTAGCTAGAAGTATATCTTCTCTTATAAATAATGGTGTTAGTATAAATAATATTAAATTAGCTAATGTAAGTGAAGATTATATAAATATAATTACTACAATATTTAATTTTTATAATTTAAAAATGGATAAGTTTAATAAAATACCAATAATTTCTACTTTAATAGGTAGTGAGTTTTATAATAGTTTAGATGGTGGTATTGCAAGTGCGATAGATAATATATCTAAATATAGTGAAACTGATATTTATAATACTATAATTTCTATTTGCAATAAATATGCATGGTGTGATGATATTAAAAATTTAAAAATTTTAATTGAATATGACTTAAATCATACTTATATAAAAAATTGTAAATATACAAATATGATAGAAGTAGTAGATTATAAATCTTATGATTTTATTGATGATTATGTATTTATGGTAGGATTTAATCAAGGTATAATACCTAAAATATACAAAGATGAAGATTATATAAATGATAGTATTAAACCTAGTTATATTGATACTACTATAGAAAAAAATAAAAGAGAAAAAGAAGAAATTATTAAATCAATTAACAATATTAAGAACTTGACAATAACATATAAATTAAAAACTCCATTTAGTGTGTTTTATCCATCTAGTTTAATTGAAGAGTTAGGTGTAGATGTAATTAAAGGAAAAATTGATTATACTACTAGTTACAGTTCTCTTAGTGATTCAATAACTCTTTGCGAATCTTTGGATGAATTAATAAAGTTTGGAAGTAAAAGTTATAATTTAAATTTACTTAGTTCTAATTATGATATTCCTTACAACACATATTCTCATGAGTTTACAGGATTATCTAAACAAAAATTGAATAGTTTTATAAAAAGTTGTAGGAACTTTAATCTTTCATATACTCATATGGATAATTATAATAGATGTGCATTTAGATTTTATATAGATAAAATATTGGGTCTTAAAGATACTGTTGATAGTTTTGGTATAACTTTAGGTAATATATATCACGATGTACTTGAAAAGGTAGCTAAAAATGTTATAAATATAGAAGATGAGGTTTATAAGTATATCAAAGATAATGATATAATTCTTAATAATTCAGATAAGTTTTTTCTAAAAAGAGCAATAAAAAATTTAGAGTATGTAGTAAGTGTAATAAAAAAACAAGATAGTTTTTCAAAACTAAAAAAATGTGATACTGAAAAATTCATTAAAATACCAATAAAAGATAATATAAATTTTGTAGGATTCATAGATAAAATAGTTTATGATTATATTAATGATATTACAATTGCAGCTATAATTGACTATAAAACATATGTTAAAAAGCCTAGCTTAAAATACATAGATAGTGGGATAGGGCTACAACTTCCAGTTTATATGTACCTAGCTAGTAACACTTATGAAAATATACATTTTGCAGGATTTTATTTGCAAAATACAACGCTTGATAATAAGTCAGATGAGGAGAAGGAAAAAAGTTTGAGACTTATTGGATTTAGCAATAAAAATAAAAAAATATTGGAAAACTTTGATAATAATTATATGGATAGTACTGTTATAGATGGAATTAAAGTAAATAAGGATGGAGATTTTAGTTCTAATAGTTTAAAACGAATGCTTTCTGATGAAGAGATTAAAAATATAATAGATATTACTAAAAAAAGAATAGATGAAGTTATCGATAATGTACTTGATTCTAAATTTGATATTAATCCTAAATTTGATAAGGTAAATATAGGATGTGAATTCTGTAAATATAGGGATTTATGTTTTAGAAGAGAAAATGATTTTGTTAATATTAAGCCAAATAGTAATTTTGATGATGAAGAATAAATCTTGATTATATAAAAATAATATTTTCAAAATATTAATGTAGGTAACATATTGAGTAGTAAGATAGTATAAATAAAAATTAAAATAATTAAGGTAGTGATAAAATGAGCAAATGGACAAAACAGCAAGAAGAGGCTATAACAAGAACAGGGACTAATATAATTGTATCCGCAGGGGCAGGTAGTGGTAAAACTGCGGTATTAACTGAAAGGACAATTAGAAAATTATTAAATGGAACAAGCATTAATAGGCTTTTAATATTAACATTCACTAATGCTGCTGCAGGGGAGATGAAAGATAGAATTAGAAGTGCGATAAAAAAATCGGGACTAAAAGAACAGTTAGATTATATAGATTCTTCTTATATAACTACATTTGACTCATTTGCTTTATCAATAGTTAAGAAATATCATACTCTTCTTAAATTATCTAAAAATATATCTATTATGGACTCATCTATTGAAACTCTTAAAACTAATGAAATAATTAATGATATATTTGAAGGTATGTATGGTGATGATACTTTTGAAAAACTAATAGGGGACTTTTCAACGAAAACAGATGACTTTATAAAAAAAGTTATTATAGGTATAAATTCAAAGCTAAGTTTAATTTCAAAAAAAGAGGAGTACTTAAAAAATTATGTTAAAACTTATTTTAGTGATGAATTTATTAATGATGTAATTAATAAATATATAAATAAGATATTAGAAGAAAAAGAACTTATAAATGAAGATTATAAAGAGTTACAATTTTTAGTTGATAATAAGTTTATAGAAACATTTAATCTTGAACCTTTACTTGATTCAAAAGAATATAGTGATGTAAAGAATAGTTTGAATTTAATTGGTAGTCCAAGAAAAAATAAAAATTGTGAAGATAACTTTAAGATATATAAAGACAATATAGTTAAAAGAATAAAGAAATTAAAAAATTTAACTAGATTTGAAAATATAGATGATATAAAAGATTCATTAATGTCAACCAAACCTTATATTGAAACTATAATAAAAATAATATTAGAATTTGATAAAAGATTTTTGCGTTATAAAAAAGAACATGATTTATATACTTTTTCTGATATAGCTTTAATGGCTATAAAAGTTATAAAAGAAAATCCTAATATAAGGGATGAGTTAAAAAATAGTTTTGATGAAATTATGGTAGACGAATATCAAGATACTAGTGATGTTCAAGAAGAATTTATAAACTTAATTGCAAATAATAATCTTTATATGGTTGGAGATATAAAACAATCAATATATCGCTTTAGGCATGCCAATCCTTATATATTCAGAAATAAATATGATGAGTATTCTAAAGGTATAGGTGGTATTAAAATTGATTTACTTAAAAACTTCAGATCTAGAAGTGAAGTGCTTGATAATATAAACTTGATATTTAATTTAATTATGGATAATGAGGTAGGAGATGCAGAGTATAAAGCATCACATCAGATGAATTTTGGGAATACAACTTACATAGAATCTTGCAAAACATTACAAGACAATAATATGGAAATATTTAATTATGATTCTAAGTCACTTGAATATACTAACGATGAGATTGAAGCATTTACTGTCGCTTATGATATAAAAGAGAAAATAGAAAATAATTATTTAGTTGTAGATAAAAAAAATAATATGCTTAGACCTTGCACATATGGTGATTTTGCAATTATAATGGATAGAGGTTCAAGCTTTGATTTGTATAAAAAAATATTTGAATATGTAGGGGTACCAATTACACAAATTAAAAATGAAAAACTTACCCTGGGTTATGATATAATTGCTATTAAAAATTTAATAGGTTTAGTAGTAAAAATAAATTTGAATGAACTAGATGATGAATTTAAATATTTATTCACAAGTGTATCTAGGTCTTATATTTTTAGAACTCCTGATGAAGAAATATTTGACATAATTAAATCTAATAGTTTTTATAATACTTTACTTTACAAAAAGTGTAAAAGTATAAAAATTATAGAAATGTCTAATATAGATTTGTTGAATAAAATAATAGATGAATTTAATATATATGAAAAATTAATAAGCCTTGGAAATATAAAAGAATCTATGATAAGAATAAATTACTTAAAAGACTTAAGTATAAATTTATCTAATATAGGTTATACCCCTGTTGGATTCATGCAATATTTAAGTAAAATGACAGATGAGGGGTCTATTGAGTATTCATTAAACAGTGATTATACTAATTCAGTGAAAATTCTTAATATTCATAAAAGCAAAGGGCTTGAGTATAATATTTGTTATTTTACTGGTCTTTATAAAAAGGCTAATGACGAGGATAAAAAGGCTAAATTTATGGTTGATTCTAACTTTAACATAATAACGCCTTATTATAAAGATGGAATAAAAGAGACTATATTAAAGGATTTGCTTTTAAGTGAAGAAGAAAAAGAAAGTATAAGTGAAAAAATAAGGCTATTTTATGTAGCTTTAACTCGTGCTAAAGAAAAAATAATTATAGTTTGCCCAATCGATATGGAAAGTGAGTCCTATAGTACATTGGTTCCTAGTGAAATTAGACTTAAATATAATAAAATATCTGATATGTTAAATTCCATTAAAGATGTTTTAATTCCTTACATAAAAGAAATAGACTTTAATAAGGTTATTTTGACTCATAACTATGAAAGTATTAAAAGTTACAATTATAAAAAAGAAATAGATAAGGTAGATATAAAGATAAATAAAATGGTTAACAATATAGAATATAAAGAAAAGGAAAATTTTAGGTACTCTAAAATGCCTAGTAGATTAATAACTAAGAATGAATATGAAAATATGAAAGAAGGTACTTATCTACATTATATATTTGAAACAGAGGAATTTAAAACTAGTACAAATTCCTATATACTAAAATTCTTAAATCATATAGATAACAATTATATAAATATATACAAAGAATATGAATTTGTATACGAGGATGAAAACGAAATAAAAAGGGGTATAATAGATTTAGTTTTAGAATATGAGAAAAGTATATCAATAATAGATTATAAGATGAAAAATATTAATGATGAAAATTATATAAAGCAACTTAACGGATATAAAAAATATATGGAAAGTATAAGTGATAAAAATATTAAAATTTATCTTTATTCCATACTCGACGATAATTTAGAAGACTATACAAATAAAATCTAAATGAAATAGCAAAATTTTGTAAAATTTTTATTTAAGTTACTAACATTATATTGACATTAATTTAAATAAGTGTTATTCTTAAGATAAATATAGGAGGATTGTGAATTATGAAAAATAAAACAAAATTTGGATTTGTCATTTCATTTTTGTTCGTTATAATGAATATATTTATTATAAATGTTCAAGCAAGTGAAAATTTACTTACTACAACTAACATTTCCTGTGATAAGACTGCATTGAAGTTAGGAGAAAAGACAAGATGTGTTATTAATTTTTCAACAAACGAATATTTAACGAGATATCAAGGAGTGTTAAAAACTCAAAATGGATTAATAATTAATAAATTGTCGTCTTTGGATAGTAATTATACTTTAGATGTTAATGACTCAAATAATTCATCATTTACGCTAGATGCGATAGAACCATCTAGATTGGTTAATTTGGATTTAGTTGCAGTTGAAGTAACTAGAGTAGGAGACATTGATGAATCTAGGTTCGGTATAGCATTGTCAACTAAAAAAAATTGTGATAATACAATGATGGATGGTGACATCGATGAAGATGGTAGTGTAACATTAGATGATGCAAGAAAAATTTTAAATCATTTTGCTAAGATCGAAACTTTAAGTGAACAAAAGCAACTTAAAGCTGATGTCAATAAAGACGGAAATATAGATTCAAAGGATGCCACTTTAGTTTTGCAAATGGCACATAAATATTCAGGAGGATTTCCAACTGAAAAGTTTATTGAAGGGCGTGGTGACGTTAATGGGGATGGTGAAGTAAACGCAACAGATTCCACTTTAGTTTTGCAACGTTTTAGTGGACAAGTAAATGACGAAGATTTAGCATGCGTTGATGATGAATGTTCCAATGCTGATGTCAATGGAGATGGTGAAGTAAATGCAGAAGATGCTACACTTATTTTGCAGTATTTTGCAAATATAATTGGTTCTTATACTAACGACTTTTATGTTTGTTATGCCGTAGGCGAAAATAGTAATGATATTATGTTTACTAATTATGTAGAAGAAGTAAGTGCCCCTGATACAGCTGGTGTGCCTATGATACTATTTTATGTAATTTCATCTTTATTAATTTTAAGCGGTATTATTTTAATAATAAAAGGTCTAAAAAAACAAAAGATGTAGGTTGACCCAATATTATAAATAATTAGTTTCAAATTTTTGGTATCGAGTATATGTTATATAGTAGATAAGATTAAAAATATATAATACATAGTGACCCCATGGTTATTATGTATTTTTTGTATTTTGGTATATAATATGTGGTTATA
>CANPYQ010000043.1 GCA_947588865.1 uncultured Bacilli bacterium | reverse complement strand
GTCCTTAATGCTTATCTACTTAGTAGATAATTGATTATTTTATACTTTGGGGTCACGATGTCTTGACAAAAGTTATAAATTACTCGATGATTACTTGACACATCAAAATAAATTATGATATATACAATATAGGTGATGGCATGGAGAAAATAATTGAAGCTGATCAAGGTAGACCATATAAACTTATGAAAAATAAATTTTTACATGGTAGTGAGTATAAGGAATTGCTATTAATAGTAAAAAAAAATATACCAAATGTTACAACAGACGAAATAATAAAAATGTTTAAAGATATGTCTAATTCGGGTTGCTCATCTGCTATGCTTGCCAATATTATAGGTAGAGAACTTTTTATAGATGATGAATCGTTTAAAAAAATGTTTGGTTTTAATCTTTCAGTAAATGGCAAAGATATATTAGATTATAATAAAATACTTGTGGATATATACTCTAAATTATATGGTGTTATGAGGGTGAAATTTGTTGAATATAATACATATACTTTTAAAGGTATAAAAGAAGCGGCTTTAAGTTTACTTGGAAGAAAATATGATGATGATTCACTAGCTTCAATTGATTTATTTAATAATGGTATTAAGAGCGATGGTATTGATAATAATGGAAATTTTATCTTTAAAGCTAGAAATCCTAAAATAACTAATTATGTTGGTACTTACAAATCAATAGCTAAAGAAAAGTTTGGAATAGATGTAAATAGTTTAGATGAATTAAAACAAATCTGTTATAATAAAAATATAAGTTTAGAATGCAGAGACTTAAATATATATGAAAAACTATCTGGATTGACACCAGCAAACTTTAATTTTTGGAGCAACTATTATTTAGAAAAAAGTAATATAGATTTTTTATTAAATAGTGAAGATGTAAACATTAATAGTTTTAACAATAATTATTATAAATTTATGGAACATATTGATAGTCTAGTTTCAGAAGGTTATGAAATAAGCATAGGAACTACTCCAAATAGTCCTGCACAGATGCATAATAAAGGATTGTTTTCATGGAGTCAAATTTCATCTGAAAATAGTGGACATGTTATGATATTTAAAGGATTTAATAAAAATCATGATATCGTAGTGTCTTCATATGGAGAAGATTACATTATACCTAAGGAGTTTTTTACTCTTCTTGTGTTTAGAAAAATAAAAGTAATACAAAAAGAGGAATTAGATATTCAAAAAAAAGTTTAAAATTATTACTCAGGAAATAATATATTATCAAAAAAATTATATTTAATTTGATAATGTATGAAAAAATAACAAAGATTAGACGTCTTTGTTATTTTTTAAAAATTCTCTTAAAATTTTAGTTAAAGCTCTCTTTTCTATTCTAGATACATAACTTCTAGATATTCCTAATTTTTTTGCTATTTCTTTTTGTGTAATTTCATCATTATCGTCAAGACCATATCTTGATGTAATAATTTCTTTCTCTCTTTGAGTTAAAACACACAAGTATTTTTTTAAATCTTCAATATTGTTCTCTTTATGTATGTCTAATGCATAATCTGGTGTTGGAGTTTTAAGTATATCTAATATAGTAATTTCATTACCTTCTTTATCAAATCCTACTGATTCATTTATACTTATATCTTTGCTTCTTTTTTTATTATTTCTAAAGTGCATTAATATTTCATTTTCTATACATCGAGCTGCATATGTTGTAAGACGTGTATTTTTCTTTTTAGAGTAGCTATCAACTCCCTTGATAAGCCCAATTGTACCAATACTTATAAGATCGTCAGTATCCTCGTTTTTATTATCATACTTCTTTACTATATGCGCAACTAATCTTAAATTGTGCTCTATAAGTTTACTACGTGCTTCTTTATCTCCTAGTTTCGCTTTTTCTACATAAAGATTTTCTTCCTCTTTTGATAATGGATCAGGGAAGGTATTATTTGAATATGCAGCAGTAAAAATATAAAAATCTTTAAATAATTTTTTGAGAAAATTAAACATAAAACACCTCAAAATAATTATATGATTTACATATTTTGTCCTATACAATGTAAAGTTAATTTAAATTTTAAAAATTTTTATTGTATGAAAAAATAATATTGGATAAAATAATTGTAGGTGATATTATGGATTTGAAAAGAATAGAAGAGTTAGGTGCTATGGATTATTATCTAGACTTAAAAAAATATATAGAAAACTTTATTAATAGAAATTATCCATTAACAAAAGAAGATATGGCATCTATAGTAAATGGTAAAGATTCTTTCAATGTTTCTAAAAGAAAAGAAGTATATAGAGTAATGATGAGCGCATTATCAAATATACTGGAAACAATTATGAAAAAAAATGAACAATTTGTGAAAGGTATAAGTGAAGGTAAAAATTTAAAAGCTGAAAATGTTGAGCAATATAAGAAAAATTTATTTATGTATCAACAACAAATTTTAGAACATTTGTGGCAATATAATAATAATCCAAATACTATACAGACTAAAACTATATTTGAAAATAAAGAATATTTAACTGATGCTATAAATAATGGAATAAGTGGTGAAGCAGTTAACTCTACTATAAAACAGATAGTAGAACAATCAGATCAAACTGGTAAAACACCAAGACAATTAAAAGAATCAGTTGAAATCATTGCATCTTTTAAAACTGGTATAAATGAATCAGAAAATCCTAAATATTCATCAGAATTTGTTAGAAAAAATAGTAACAAAATAAAAAGTGCATTGAATGAAGGTATAACCCCTAATGAAATAGTAACGGGTTTAACTAATTCACTTGATAATCCTAAAAAATCTAAAAAAAATTTAAAATTTATAACTAGATTTATTTCTAAAACAAAAAGAAAAGAATTTAATTTGTCTAATAATATTGTTAATACGGAAAAAAATAGACAGAAAGTTAAAGTATAATTATTGACTTATTAAATTATAAATGATAAAATTAGTACATAAATCGATGAAGGAGAATAGTAATAAAATATTATTTTTAAGAGAGTTAATGGTGGGTGAGAATTAACACTTGTATTTTATGAATCTACTCTAGAGTGAAATGTAAACATTTCCGGCTATGCCGTTATTTTAATTAAGACTATTTTAGGATGGTACCGTCTATTGACTCCTAGTAATAGTCTTTTATTTTTTAAGGAGGATATTATGATAGATATTAAATTAATAAGGGAAAATAAAGAATTAGTAAAGGAAAATATAAAGAAAAAATTTCAAGACGAAAAGTTACCTTTGGTAGACGAAATTGAAAAGTTAGATATTGAATACCGTGAGTGTAAGAAAAAAGGTGATGATTTAAGAGCATTAAAAAACTCAAAAAGTAGTGAAATAGGTACACTTATTAGAGAAGGGAAAAAAGAAGAGGCAGATCGCATTAAAGAAGAAGTATCTAGATATGGAACTGAGTTAGAAGATTTAGGAAAAAGGGAAGAAAAATTAGAATTTGAAATAAAAAATAAAATGATGAATATACCTAATATAATTGATGATAGTGTTCCAATTGGTGAAAATGATACATTTAATGTTGAAATTGAAAAATTTGGAGATCCTATAGTACCAAGTTATGAGATACCATATCATGCAGATATAATAGAAAAATTAAATGGGTTAGATAAAATATCAGCAGGTAGAACTAGTGGAGAAGGTTTTTATTATTTAATAGGTGACATTGCAAGGTTACATGAAGCGATGCTTGCATATGCAAGAGACTATATGATAGATAAGGGATTTACATTCGCAATACCACCATTTATGATACATTCATCAGTAGTTGAGGGAGTTATGTCTTTTCCTGAAATGCAAGCTATGATGTATAAAATAGAGGGTGAAGATCTATATTTAATAGGTACTAGTGAGCATTCTATGATTGGTAAATTTAAAGATCAAATAGTTAAAGAAACTGAGCTTCCGATAACTATGACATCTTATTCGCCATGTTTTAGAAAAGAAGGTGGATCACATGGACTTGAGGAAAGAGGGTTATATCGTGTTCACCAATTTGAAAAGCAGGAAATGATAGTATTATGTAGGCCAGAAGAGTCTATGGAATGGTATAATAAAATGTGGAAATATACTGTTGAAATATTTAGGAATATGGATATACCTGTAAGACAACTTGAATGTTGTAGTGGAGATTTAGCTGATTTAAAAGTTAAATCATGTGATATTGAAGCATGGAGCCCAAGACAGAAAAAATATTTTGAAGTAGGTAGTTGCTCAACACTTGGTGATGCACAAGCTAGAAGGTTGGGAATAAGGGCTAAAGGAGCTCATGGAACATTTTATGTTCATACATTAAATAATACTGTAATTGCAAGTCCTAGAGGTCTAATAGCGTTAATTGAAAATAATTATCAGGAAGATGGGTCAATAAAAATACCAAAAGTATTACAACCATATATGGGTGGAATGAAAGTGATAGAAGGCCGAAAGTAAACAATGAACATAGAATATATAAAAAGTAAATAATTATGAATCTTGTTCTATTGAAGAAATTGAAGAAATTATAAATTTCATAGTTTATATGAAAAAGAAAGAGTTTGGTATAAATTTTGAATTTGAAATTGTTTATGATGAAGGTGGAAGAATAAAAGAGGAACGTTCAGCGTATGGATATCAGCAGTTAGAGATAGGGGAGTGGCCTCTTGCCGAAATAAAAAATGATAAAGAATTAGGCATAGAAGTAGATTCTACTGAAGAAAGAAAATGTTTCATAGAGTTGATTTTGCAAACATTCCACGAATTAAGACATATAAAACAAAATAATGATATTCAAGACAATCCAATATTAAATGAAGAAACATTAAAAATGACAAGAGAATTGATAATTAATGATTCGTTTATAGGATTTAGAAATAGATTTAATTATGAACAATCAATAATTGAAATAGATGCTATGAGAGCGTCATTACAAGAAACGATACTTTTTTTTAAGACTATGGGAGCTAATATAACACCTGATGAAGTAGTTTCTGTAATGAAAGAGAAAGAATTGAGTTATTTAAATTATAATTTATCAGAAATAGGAAATTCTTATGATTCTGTAATGACATATTTTAATCATATATATGGAAAAATTATAGATATTAAGGGAATTACAGATATAATACAAAGCTTACCAGAAGATAAAAAAGAAATACTTTATAGTCAATGCCAAAATTTAATAAATTGTTATAATTTGGAAACAGATGTAGAAAAGAAGATGGATTTATTACAGAAAATGTCACTTATAATGACTCCAGAGTTAAGAGAAAAATACCCGTTAATTGAATTTCAAGTAATAAATAAAAGATAGAAATATTAAATTTAAAATAAAATTTGAACATAAATTATACTAAGTATTCATGTGTTAAAAAGATTAGTTACTTATGAAAAAAAGAAGTATATAAAGATTCTTTCAAAAATTGAGGAATTAGTTACAATACTTCTTTTTATTCGCTTTTTTTAATTGTCTAAACTTTATAATAACTTTGATTTTTGCTTGTTGGCTTTTCTGGATTAGTCATTTTTATAAGACCATTCGCAAGAGCTGGAGCTAGATAATTTTTTCTAAATGATAATCTTGATTTTAGACCTAATTTATCCATTAACTCTTTAGTTGACATAGCAGGTTGCCCTTCCATTGCGGTTAATAGTTTTTTAACATAAGTACTAATATGATTTACCTCTATTGATGTACTTTCAATTAAGTTTTCTAAAATTTCATCAATCATTTTTAACATAAATTCAATAAATTCAGTTGAATTTCCATTTAAATTACAATTATTGATAGTTTCATAATATTCATCCTGATATTCTTTTATTTGTGATTCTATTGGAACATATTCAAAGATATTTTCCCAATTAGATAGCAGTATGTTTTGCCATAGTCTTACAGTTCTTCCGTTTCCATCACTAAATGGGTGAATAAGAACAAATTCATAGTGAAATACTGATGATAATATTAAAGGATGGATAGTATTTTTATTTTCTTTCATCCAACTAAATAATTGCTCCATAAGCGAACTTACCATTTCAGGTTTAGGACACATATGAATACATTTATCTCCATCAAAGACGCCTTCATTACCTTTTCTAAATTTTCCTGATTCTTGAACAGTTAAAAAGGTCATTATTCCATGAATTTTTTTTAAATCTTTTATAGAATATGGATTTATTTCTTTCATCATTTCATAAGCTTTATAAGCATTTTTTACTTCTTGTATTTCTTTTTGATTGCCAACAACTATTTTCCCATCGATAATATCTTTTACTTCTTTAAAAGATAGAGAATTATCTTCTATTGCAAGTGAAGAATGAATAGAGTGAATACGATTATTTCTTCTTAAAATTGGTAACTTGCTTAAATCTTTATAATTATCTAATTTCCCTATTTTCTTCATTATGGAAGCAACTAAGTCGAGCATCTTATTTGTTATTTCAAAAGGTGGAGCATATTTATTCATTAAAATCACCTCATTTTTAATACTATTATTATACTAAAAACAACTATAATAGTCAATAATCTTATATGTTTTTCTATATGTTATCTTGTATTCTAATGTTTTTTAAGTTTTATTATTTAAATTGGTGTAAATACGAGAAATATTGTAATTGCAAGCCCTAGAGTATTAATAGCTATTATAGAAAATAATTATCAAGAGGACGGAAGCATATTAATTCCAGAAGTATTAAGGCCATACATGAGTGGAAAAGAAAAAATAATAAAGCAATAGAATATTTAACTAAGTATTATAAAAATTATCAGTTATAAATCAGAAGAAGTTAAAATAATTTAGCTTCTTTATTTTTAACTTTAATAAAAAAACATCGATATTCGATGCTTTTTTAAACTTCTTAATTATTTTTCTTTTTATTTATAATATGATAAATAATTAATATAATAGTCATTATAATAAATGTACTTATAGATAAAATGAAACTAAAGTTAATTATTTTATTAATAATATCATATATATAAGGATATTCTAACTTAAATAGTAAATTATTTCCTATTAAGTATAAAAGAGTTAATGAACAATTAAGTATTGAAGATACTAATATAGTAACTGAGCAATATTTTATCCATTTTGATTTTTTCCATTTTAGCGGTACAATCAATAAAATTGACATTAAAATAGTTATAATTAAATATGTTATGAGTTTATTACCTAGTATAAAGCGTAAATTGTTTAAAACATCTTTATTTTCTTTAGTTGCTTGTTGATAAATTTCACTTGTATCTGAAATTATTTCTTGATATTCTATTGCTTTTTGATCTGCAATATTTAAGATTTCATTTTTTTGATCATCACTTATTTTGTAATATCCATTTGAATTAATTTGATTAATTGCGTCGTTTACCATAGTATTTATATCTTCATTAGTAATAATTTTTTGATTTTCTCCAGTAACTGCATATTGGATAATATTTGATGTAATATCTCCCATTAAATCTTTTACTTCTTTAGAATCTATTATTTTAATAATAACATCGTCATCTATACCAAGCTTATTAGTTTCTATCAAGATAGGTTCAAATACTTCATTAACGGTTTGCTTGAAATCAGGATTTTCTTCAACCATTTTTTCAATTTTCAGATTGGATATTATTTCTTTTACCACGCTACCTTTGATTATATTTTTAAATGGAAGTAGTATTAATAAAGCTGTAGTTGAAATTAATAATATAATTACTAAAATAGTAGTAGATAATGCATTTAAAAATTTTTTCAAACTATCACCTCTAACAACTATAGTATACCAATTTAATTAATAATAGGCAATATTTTTATTTAGTATTTCATCTAAAGATTTTCAAAATATAAAAATTTAAGAAAAGATAATGAAAAATTATTAAAAAATGAATTCTTTGACTTAAAGAATAATTAATA
Organism: uncultured Bacilli bacterium; assembly: GCA_947588865.1. Taxonomy (GTDB): domain Bacteria; phylum Bacillota_I; class Bacilli_A; order RF39; family UBA660; genus UMGS1613. The sequence goes on along the minus strand of CANPYQ010000043.1, from coordinate 1,516 downwards.
TAAATTAAACAAAGATTCGAAAAGGCGCTAAAACAAAGTATGTTTAAAAAAACTCAAAGTTCCATATTTTGAGCTATTTTCTTTTTTTACTTAAAATCATAGGTTTCTCATCTTGTATATTAGAATAATCAAAATCGAATTTTTCTTCACGCTTAATATTTTCGAGAATTTGTTTTAAATCTTTATAACTGATTTTATCAATATTATTTAAATTAAATATAGTTTTTTGTTCTGGAATGGAAGAAACTAATTCTTGCGTTTTGCTTGATGTATTTGATAGAACATTTTGGTTAATTTTATTGTTGTCACTTAATATTTCTTCATAATCTACAAACATTTTATTTTTTTTAATATCTTTTATTATTAATTTACTATTAATCATATCATAAATATCAGTAGATTCAAAAATTATAAGTATAATTATAAAAATAATATTAATTGTCATTCCTGTTGCTAGTAGTATTGAAAAAGTAACTAAACCAAAAAAATTAAGTATAGCTAGTATAACAGATCTAGAAAATCTTTTTTCTTGTTCATATTCATGGTCATCAGAGCGATTAACTTGATTCTTCATTAATCCTAATATTTTCTTTTCATTATCAGTTGTATAAGGAATAATATATTTTTCTCCAGAAGCAAGATTAATAATTATTTGATTATTTTCAATATTATAATTTAAAATAAATAATTTAGAACTTTCATAATCTAAAGAATAATTTTTAATAAATATCCTCCTTTAAGTTTTAGATTTTTATCAAAATTCAATACTTTGAGTTTAATTATTAATGAATTTTTTCTTCATTGACGCTTATAATAGCATATTGTTTTAAAAAAGTCAATTGTGATAGGGCAATTTAAAAGAAACTAATAATCTATAGTTTCTTAAAATAATGATATTAAGGTATAAATATGCCAATTTTCTTTTATTAACTTTTTTGGTGTATATAAATATTCCTCTATATGTATTTGATAAAATTTTGAATTATATTTTTGTAAATTGTTAAAAAAACCATCATAAGTGTATTAAATAGTCGGGCATTTTAAATCCTAATACTCCTTATATGTGGTAGCTCATTACCACAATATATTATTCCTAATTTTTTGTTATCATTTATTAAATAATAATCATAAACATCATTATTATCTACTTTATATCTTAATACTTTGAATATATTCACTTTTTTATTGATTTGCCAATATGCGTGTGTTTTCTAAATTGTCATAAATTTTTATAAAATATATTGCATTAAGAACAAATGTTTGATACAATTAATTTGGAACATTTAATAGTTGGGTGATTGCTGAGCTTCTTAATTGAAGGGAGGTGATAAGATGTCAAAAAAAGATTTTCTAATTTTCCTTTTGATTATCATTATCCTTTTACTTATAGTATTACTATTTGTAATCCTAAAATAAAAGAATCACCTAACTCAGCAATGATGGTTCTATAATAAATAGTGTTGGTGAGAAAACTTGACACTATTTTTTAATATATAAAAATGAGTCATATCAGAAA
>CANPYQ010000042.1 GCA_947588865.1 uncultured Bacilli bacterium | reverse complement strand
ATTATATGCTAAATAATGAAGGAAGCATACCAACAAAAGAATGGATAAGTAATAGTGCAAATATAGATCCATATTATGATGGAAATAGAGTGGTATGTGATACACAAGAGATAAATAGTGACGGAACAATTTATCTAGAAGGTTGTAAAATAAATGGGAAAGAAATAAAATATACATATGGAACTCCAGATATAGTGTGTAAAGGGGTAACGAATGAAACAATAACATATGGTAATATTCCAACAGGAGAATATAAAGCAGGAGATGAATATATATGTAATGTAGATGGAGTAAATAAATATCATTTCTTCATAGTATCAAATGATGGGGATAATGTAAACTTAATAATGGATACAAATATAAAATCAGATGGTACATTATCAACATTAGTAAATGGAAAATATGATGGAGATGTAGCATGGATTAGTGATGAAGATTATAAAGCTGCAGGAGGTACAAGTAGCGATGCTAACAGTAAAGGACCATTAACAGCATTAAAATATTTAAAAGAAGTAACATCAAGATGGAAAAACATACCAGACTTTAGTTATATATTAACAGATGATATCTCAGATGCAAAATATGAACCGATTAAAGTAAACAATGTAAAAGCAAGAATGTTAAGTTATACTGAGGCTAGTAGTTTATGTACTATTAATGGATATGAATGCCCAATGTATTTAGGGATAAATACGGAATTTTATGATGGGTATTGGTTATCATCCTCTTGGAGTGCCATAAATGGGGGGAGTCAATCACATATTGATGGAGATGCAGATTGTAGCCCTTTAGACTCAAATACGCATGGAGTCAGACCAGTAATACAACTTTCTAAGTCACATTTATCATAAATATTAATATAAATTTATCAAACGAAAAAAACTCTTAATGAGTTTTTTCATATATAAAATTTTATTACATATATTCTATTAGGTGATAAAATGGACAAGGATATAATATCTAGTAATCATAATATAAGTATTAATCAAAGGAAAAATATAACTATTACTGGTGTAAAAAAGATAGAAAATTTTGATGAATCAGAATTTCTTCTTGAAACTAATATGGGGTATATAATGATAAAAGGTTCTAGTTTAGAAATAATCAAATTAGATACATATCAGGGAGATGTTTCAATAAAAGGGAAAATAGATAGTTTAAATTATTTGGAATCTTCTAAGAAACAAGAAAAACAAGAAAGTGTGTTTTCAAAATTATTTAAATGATAGATTTAACACTTCAATTTAAATTAATTATTTTTTCTTTTATATTTGGATTTTTGTTTTCTGCTTTATTAGAGTGGTTTAACAAAAAAATAAATAAACATAATACATGTGCTAGATTAGTATTTTCAATATTTTTGATTATATTTATGACATTTGTATATTTCGTAGGAATACAAAAAATAGGTAATGCCATATTTCATATATATTCAATAATTAGTATTATTGTTGGATATATATTATATGATTTAATAATAAAATTAATTGCAAACAATAACAAAAAATGATATAATGCCTATGGTGATAGTATGGCTAAAAGAAGAATTTCAAAAGCATCAAAAAGGCGTCTTACTTTTTTTGGAACTATAAGTTTAATTGCTATAGTGTATTTTGCTTTTAGTTTATTATATAATATTTATACAATATATGATTTGACCTGTGAGAAAAAAAATTTAGAAAAATCATATCTTGAGCTTCAAGATAAGGCTGATCAATTAAAAGTTGATATTGAAAAATTAAATGATCCTGAATATTTAGCTAATTATGCAAGAGAGAACTATTTATATTCTAAAGATGGTGAATATATATTACAACTTGATGAAGATGAACTTAATGAAGCTATTGAGACAATTAATATAATAGATTCTATATCGCTTAAGATAAATAGAAATTATTGTATATTGGTGCTTAGTATTATTATGCTTTTGATTTTTATACATATATTATCTAAAGGAAAAAAACGAACAAAATAAAAGGAACTATAATTTTACAGTTCCTTTTTCATTATCAAGATTATTACCATCAAAATAATCTTTAGCTTTATAACCCTTTATTATGGCAATTATATTTGATGGACAAGTTTTTACAAGTTTATTATAATCAGTTATAATATCATTATAATACTTTCTAAGACCAACAATTTCTGATTCTGATTCCATTAAATTTATTTCAATTTTAATTAATTCTTTGCAATTTTGTAGTTCAGGGTATTTTTCCTTTATTGTGTGAAATTCATTAATAGCATCATATAAACTTCTATCTAATTCAAAATTGTTTAATTTTTTTGACCTTAATTTAACAATTATATCGAGTATTTCATCTTCAGTATTTATATTAGATTTGATAATGCCAATAGATTTATTTAGTAAATCAAATCTTTTCCTTAAAACGGAATCTATATTTACATCCGCTTCATTTATTCTGATTATATAATCCTGAAAATGATTGTATGTAGCAACTAATAGAATTAATATTAATCCCACTATTATAATTGACGACAATATTACTATAAATATATTCATTGCTATCACCTAACCTATGAACATTATAGCAAATTCTAAAAAATCAATCAATAGTTTTTATGATATTTGTGTGTTTATTGATGTCGATGGATAGAATTGTTGAACCGTATTAATTTCTTCGTCAAATATTATAAAATTAACATAAATCATTAATAGTAAATACCAATTCCCGGTAGCAGGATCACTTAATATAATATGATCTCTACCAGATTGTTCTATAATGCCAGAGAATATCCTATCTTTCCATTCAGAAGAATCCCCAAAAGATTGATAAACAGAAACTTTTTTGCCTCTATTAACTCTTAAAATATTTTCAATGTATGATTGTTCATTTGGAATATATTCTTGCATATTGGTAGGAGCTGTAGTTTGATTTGGTGTAATAACTCCATTTGAATAAATAGGTGGATTTGAAGTACTTAGATTTGTAAACTTGTTGTTTAAATAATTATTATTCATAAAATCATCCTTTCTATAAAATATATTTTAAAAATAAATAAAATATGCTATAATATTATTGGTGATAAAGTGAAAGTTAGTATAGGGGTATCCAACAGACATGTACATTTAACAAAAGAGCATTTATATATTTTGTTTGGGGATAATTATGAATTAGAAAAGAAAAATGATTTAAATCAGCCTTTACAGTTTGCATCTACTGCATTAGTTACACTTAAAACTTCTAAATCAAAGATAGATAATGTAAGAGTTTTAGGACCAGTTAGAAATTATACTCAAGTAGAAATAAGTAAAACTGATGCATATAAATTGGGCCTGAACCCACCTATTAGGAATTCAGGTGATTTAGAAAGTAGTAGTCCAATAACTATAGTAGGACCAAATGGTAGTATAGATATAAGTGAAGGTTGTATAATAGCAACTAGGCATATACATATTTTACCTAGTCAAGTAAAATTGTATGGATTAGAAGGAGTAGAAAAGGTTAGTGTTAAAATAAATGGAGAAAAGGGAGGAATAATAACTAATGTATATTTAAAGGTTAGTGATGATTCATATTTTGAACTCCATTTAGATACAGATGATGCAAATGCACATTTAGTCAAAAATGGTGATATTGGGGAGATTTTATGAAAAAAAAATTAATAATATTTTTATTTATTATATTTAGTTTTGTATTAGTTAGTTCAAGAGTTTACGCTAAGAGTTGTACATATGTTAATAATGATTCTGCAGTAGAATATAGTTTTGATTTAGTGTGGGGTAAAGAAAATAATTCTAGATATGGGGAATTAAAAAACTTTAAAAATGTTGGTAATGGATATGATTCTTCTGGCTTTGAATTTAAAACTAATTCATATAAAAATGTTGATGGTGAAGAAACTTGTTATAAATATGTTAAAATATATGATGTTAGTATCGGTAAATCAAAAGTTTATTTTTTTGATGATTGGGGTGAAGCAAAAGACCATTTTCTTACAAAAAAACAATGTAAAAATACAGATAAAGGTTTAGTATGTGAAGATGTAAAAGATACAAATTTTTTATCTGACACAATATATACTAATAAAGTTGAAACAACTGAACCTGTTGAGGAAAATAAAATATCATCTTGTTTAGGACTTTCAGAAGGTTTATGTGAAAATAACAAAGATTTTTCTTGCATATGGAATGAATCTCCATATGGTGGTTATTGTAATACTGATAAAATGCAATACATAGGATGTGGAGGAGCTTTTGATATACCAAGTGAAATTCCAGAACTTACTAGTTTTGCAGTTAATTTATTAAAAATTGGAACTCCAATAATTCTTATAATAGTAAGTGTAATAACTCTTTTAAAAGCCTTAGCATCTTCAAAAGAAGACGAAATAAAAAAAGCACAATCGTCATTAGTTAGAAGGATAATTGCAGCTGTAATTGTGTTCTTTGTAATATATATAGTTCAATTTGTAATTTTAAAAGTTGCTGAGGATTCAGAACAAAGTAATATAACTACATGCGCAAGTTGCTTTCTAAATAACAAATGTGATGTAGATATATATTATAAAACATATGTAGGAGATACTACTATTTGTACTAAATTAGATGGAAGCGAAATGAACTGTTCAGACAATACCTAGTAAATTGACAAAATTATAATAGTATGTTAATATTAAGACGTTTCAAAAAATAGTGAAATGTCTTTTTGTGTGGTGATGATATGTCTAAAATACTTACAATTCCATCAAATATTGATGAAATAGAAAAAACAAAAGAGTTAGTAGATGGATTTATAATAGGAATAGAGGATTTATGTGTAAATATTAACATGTGTATAAAAGAAGATAATTTATCTATGTTAAATGATTTAGCAAATAAAGATATTTTTATATGCATGAATAAAAATCTTCATAATAATGATTTAGAAAGTGTAAAAAAGTTATTAATAAAACTAAATAATTATAATATAAAAGGTGTTTTATATTATGATGTAGGCCTTTTGAATATATATAAATCTCTAATTTTAAATTATGATTTAGTATGTTTTCAAGAACATTTGACAACTAATTATAATACTATAAATTATTGGTATGATCACGGCGTAAAATATACTTATTTATCTAGTGATATAACGCAAGAAGAAATAACGACTATTTCTAAAAATACTAAATCAAAATTAATGGTAAATATGTTTGGGTATTTACCTATGTTTGTATCTAAAAGACATATCGTAAAAAATTATTTGGATTACTTTAATTTAAATGATGATTCTAAAATTAATTATATTGAGAAAGAAGGCAAAATATATCCAATAGTAGATAATGCTACTGGAACAAGCGTATATTCCAATAATATATTAAATGGTATTAAATTTTATATAAATATAGGTGTAGAATATATAGTTCTAAACAGTTTTCAAATTGATTTGGATAAATTTATAGAAATAATAAATATGTTTAGAAATGTAAATAGACATAATGCTTTAGAATATAATGATAAAATTAACAGTATGTTTACAAATGTAGATAATGGCTTTTTAAATATAAAAACAATATATAAGGTGAAAAATAATGAAAAATAAATGTGAATTGCTTGCTCCGGCAGGAGATCTAGAAAGATTAAAAATAGCACTTTTATATGGAGCTGATGCTGTATATGTGGGTGGACCATCATTAAATCTAAGAGCTAATGCAATTAATTTTACACTGGAAGAAATAAAAGAAGGAGTGAAATTTGCTCATTCAATAAATAAAAAAATTTATGTAACGGTTAATATTGTTTTACACAATGAAGAATTAGGAAAGATAGAAAATTATTTAAAAGAACTAGATAAATGCAATGTGGATGCAATTATTGCAAGTGACCCAATAGTGGTAAAAATGGCACTAGAGAAAACTAGTTTAAAAGTTCATTTATCTACACAAGCATCTACGCTTAATATAGAATCTTGTAAATTTTGGAAGAGTGAGGGAGTTAGTAGGATAGTGCTTGCCCGTGAATGCACAAAAAAAGATATAAAGGATATAATAGATAATGTGGATATAGAAATAGAAACATTTATACATGGAGCTATGTGTGCAGGATATAGCGGTAGATGTGTAATGTCTAATTTTTTAACCAATAGGGATGCAAATAGAGGTGGATGTAGCCAAGTATGTAGATGGGATTTTAATTTATTAAGTGAATCTAAAAAAAACATAAGGGGCATTAAGCCATTTACTTTTTGTTCCAAAGATTTATCTTTATTGAAATATTTAAAAGATATGATAGATTTGGGTATCCATTCGTTTAAAATAGAGGGTAGAATGCGCTCTTTATATTATGTAGCAACAGTGGTGTCAATATATAGAAAAGCAATTGATGAATGTTATAATAGTAAAGATACATATAAATATAATAAAAAATATGAAAATATACTCAGAAGATGTGCAAATAGGGATTCAGTACCGCAATTTTTTAATGGGATATATGATTCTACCTGTAGTTATTATAATGGCAGAGTAGAGGTATCTAATCAAGATTTTTTAGGTATAATTTTAGATTACGATAAAGATAATCATAAAGCCATTATAGAACAAAGAAATTATTTTAAAAAAGGTGATACTGTAGAAATATTTGGTCCTAATCATAAAACTATTACATATACTATAAATAAAATATATGATATTGATGATAATTTAATTGATGTAGTTAGACACCCAAAACAAATAATAAAAATTGATATAAGTAATTATCTCGAGAAATATGATATGATTAGAAAAAAAATAGATTAAAAAAAACAGTTGACAAAATATAAAATATGTAGTAATATTTTGTTTGCTTATGAAAAAATGAGGTGAATTTTATGTCTGAAAAAAAAGAATTATATTTAACACAAGAAGGTTTAGATGAAATAAAAAAGGAACTTGAAGAATTAAAATTAGTTAGACGTCCTGAGATTATTGACGCTTTGAAAGATGCACGCGCACAAGGAGATTTAAGTGAGAATGCAGAATATGATGCAGCGCGTACTGAACAAGCAATTGTAGAGTCTAGAATAAAAGAATTAGAAGTTATGGTTGAAAGAGCAGTTGTCATAACTAAAGTTGATACTGATGTCGTTTCAATAGGTTCTAAAGTTACTTTGGAATATATAGATGACGAAGAAGAAGAGGAGTATTCAATAGTAGGAAGTAAAGAAGCTGATCCTTTTACAAATAAAATATCTAATGAATCTCCAATTGCAAAAGCAATAATGGGATTAAAAGTTGGAGAAGTAGTATCAGTCGACAGTCCAAATGGAAAATATGATGTTAAAATATTAGCTATTAATTAAAAAAGTTGTACATTTTCAACTTTTTTTGTATACATTATATTAGCCACTATGTTATAATTTATACAGAAAGTAAGTGAGTGTTATGATATTTAGAAAGGCTATACTTATTATACATGGATTTGCTGGTGGAACATATGATGAAGAAGAATTAGCTAATTATTTAGAATTAAATAGAAATTTTGATGTATATCAATTTACTCTTCCAGGACATGATAAGAATATAGGTAAAGTTAAATACGAAGAATGGATAGAATCTAGTGAAAATCAGGTAAAATGGTTAATTAGTAAAGGTTATAATAATATTTATTTAATAGGTCATAGTATGGGAGGAGTAATTGCCAGTTATATCGCTACTAAATATAGCGAAATAAAAAAATTAGTATTAGCTGCACCTTCATTTCAATATTTTAGTGTAGTAAAAGATAACATAAATATTTCTAAATCTATTAAATTAGCTCCTAAAGTAATACAAACTTATGGTAAGGAGGAAATATTATATAGAATATTAAAATCAAGTCCAAATGCTATTAAACAATTTATTGAATTAGTAAAAAAGTATTATGATTATCCTTCAAAAATTTATTGCCCTATATTAATAATTCAGGGTAAAAACGACAATATAGTACCACTTACTTCATCTAAGTATGTATATGATAATGTAAAATCCAAAGAAAAAAAGTTAGTATATGTTGAAAAGCTTACACACGATGTGTTTAGATGCAATAATAAACTTAAAATTTATGAAATAGTAAATAATTTTTTAAAAAATAAAGTTTCAGGAGGAATAGATAATATATGACAGAAGAAGAATCAAGAAAAGCATTATTTGCACTTCATTATGAGTATATGCAACATAAACCAGAAGAAAGATTAAAAATGTATAATGATTATATAGCTAAGAGGAATAAAATAAAGGAAGAGCTTGCAAAAACTATTATCCCTAATAAATCCGATAATAATTGATTTCAAAACGTTATGAAAAATACTTGTAAAAGTAATTTTTTTTTTGTATAATATGTATAATAGGTGATAGGATGAAAAATAAAGGTTTTACATTAATAGAATTATTATCAGTTATAGTAATATTGTCTTTACTAGCTATATTGACTAGCACTGCAGTGACAAAATTAGTAAAAGATTCTAAAGATGATTTGTATCAAAATCAATTATTAGCAATTAAAGAAGCTGCACAAACATGGTCTGCAGATAATTTAAGTAAATTACCAAGTTCAGGGAATTGTATTTATTTAACTTTAGGAGATTTAAAAGACTATGGATTGCTTGATTCAATAATTATAGATTCAAGAAATAACAATGAAATTTCTGACGATTTAAAAATAAAAATTTCATCAACTAAAAGTAAATATGGAACTTTAGTAACAGATTATGAGGTAGATTCACAGGATGTAAGTGGATGCAGTTTGGCATATATAAAACCTATATGTGAAAAGGTAACGCAAGAAACTGCAACTAAATACGAAAATAAATTAGTAGGAAATATCCCAACAGGAGAATATAAAGCAGGAGACGAATACATATGTAATGTAGATGGAGTAAATAAATACCATTTCTTCATAATATCGACTGATGGAGATGATGTAAACCTAATAATGGATACAAATATAAAATCAGATGGTACATTATCAGAATTTAATGCTAATTATGAAAGTGGTTGGGGTACTGGAGCATATGATGGAGACGTTGCATGGATTAGTAATGAAGATTATAAAACTGCAGGAGGTACAAATAGCATTGCTGATAATTCAAAGGGACCATTAACATCCTTAAAATATTTAAAAGAAGGAACATCAGGATGGAGAAACATACCAGATTTTAGTTATACGTTAATTGATGATGTCTCAGATGCAAAATATGAACCGATTAAAGTAGATAATGTAAAAGCAAGAATGCTTAATTATACTGAGGCTAATAGTTTATGTGGCGGAAGCAACTGCCCAATATATTTAGGTATAAATACAGTAGGCTATGATGGGTATTGGTTATCATCCTCTTGGAGTGCCATAGATGGGGGTGTTTCATCCTATATTGATACGGATGCAGTTTGTAATCCTCCAACCTCAGATCTTTTTGGAGTTCGTCCAGTAATACAGCTTTCTAAACCATATTTATCATAAGTATATATAATTTTTACTTTGATGGAGTTTAAAAATAGTGTTTATAAATTGAAAATAAATTGTAATAATATAAAAGAAGGGTTCAATGTCAAGTAGTGTTGGTGAAACCAAAAACTAATGATAAATGA
>CANPYQ010000041.1 GCA_947588865.1 uncultured Bacilli bacterium | reverse complement strand
AAATAGATAATAGTACTTTTAATTTAAAAGATAATTATAGAACAAATTATTTCTTGTCAAAAAGAATGTAAAAAAAAATACAAATTAATTATATAACTTGTATTTTCTCTTAAATTTTTCCAACATTTACTTTACTTCATCATTTTTGCTAGTTTTTAATACAATTTTATTATATAATTATATTGGTGACTTATATGGCAGTTATTAAATTAATGGATGAAATATTATCAAATAAAATAGCAGCAGGAGAAGTTGTTGAAAGATGTTCATCAGTAGTAAAAGAATTAGTTGAAAATAGCATAGATGCAAAATCAACTGAAATAAAAGTAGAACTAATCGAATCTGGTATTAAAATGATTAAAGTAGTAGATAACGGTAGTGGAATGGATAGAACTGATGCAATAATGGCATTTAATAGGCATGCAACAAGTAAAATAATTGATGAAGATGATTTATATCATATACATACTTTAGGTTTTAGGGGTGAAGCTTTAGCCTCAATTGCATCTGTTTCAGATATTGAACTTACAACATCTATGGGGAAAGTCGGAACAAGTGTTCACATTAAGGGTGGCAAAGTTATAAGCGTAGAAAATGCAGATTCAAGAATTGGTACAACAATAATAGTAAGAGAATTATTCTATAATACTCCTGCACGATTAAAACATTTAAAAAGTTTATATACAGAACTTTCTAGTATAATGGATTATATGAATAAAATAGCCTTATCACATCCAGAAATTAGATTTATAGTTGTTAATGATTCAAAGGAGTTACTTAGAACTGATGGTTCAAATAATTTACTCAAATGTATAAAAAGTATATATGGTATTAATGTAGCAAAAAAAATGTTAGATGTAAGCTCACATAATAATGATTATTCTATAAATGGATTTATAAGTTTGCCTGAAATATATAAGACTAGTAGAAATAATATTATTACATTAGTAAATGGGAGAGTTGTAAAAAATATTGAGCTTAATAGAACTATAAATGAATCTTATCATTCATATAAACCTGATAATTACTATCCAATTGTAGTATTAAATATATTAGTAGATACAACATTGATTGATGTAAATATTCATCCTACTAAAATGGATATAAAATTTGGAAATATAGAAAATTTATTGAATTTAGTTTCATGTGCAATAAAAAATCGACTTAAAGAGAAAACATTAATACCGCATATAGAGGAGAAGCCAACATATATAAATAATAAAAATAAAGAAATAAAAGAATTTAAACTTGATTTTGACACCCAAATAATTAGTGATACAGAAGAAAAATATGTTATAAATGATGATTTAATTGAAGAAACTCAAAATATTGAACTACACGAAGATGTAGAAGAGACAATGCCTCTTATGTATCCAGTTGGTTTAGTTCATGGAACTTACATAATATGTCAAAATGAAACAGGTATGTATATAATAGACCAACATGCTGCAAAAGAAAGAATTAATTATGAAATAATAAAGCATAAATTATCAAATCCCAAAAAGGAAAATACATCAATGATGTTTCCTTTAACTATAGAATATACAAGTGCTGAATATATTATATTAAAGCAAAATTTTGAATTTTTAAGAGAACTTAATTTTGAAATAGATGAATTTGGCATTAATTCTGTTATAGTAAAAGCACATCCAGTATGGTTACCTATTGGAAATGAAGATGCATCTATAAAGAAAATATTAGAACTTGTAATAGCTAAAGAGAAAAACTTCAATTTAGATAAGTTTAATGATAATTTAGCAGCTACTATGGCTTGCAAAATGTCTATTAAAGCAAATACATCAATAACATTAGATGAAATGCAAAATCTAATAAATGATTTAAGAAAGTGTAAAAATCCATTTAACTGCCCACATGGTAGGCCAACAATTATATATTATAGTAAATCGGATTTAGAAAAATTATTTAAAAGAAGTGGCTTTTAAAAATTGACAATATATATTAAGTATGCTAGAATATCTTGCATCAACATTTTAACAACTATTTATGAATATAAATGTAATTAAGGAGAATTTTTATGAAAGATATAAAAAAATTAAAATTATATTCTATAAGTGAATTTAGAGAATTTTTTAGTAAAATTATTGATAATTTAAAAAATAAATATAGCTATGTAAATTTTAGCCCTGATGATTACAATAATATAATTAATTATTCTATATTACAATTTAAAGATAGTATTCAAATACAAAAAAATGTTGATATATATGTTTATTTTGAAAAAATTATGAATAAAAATATAATTAAATATATGAAGGAATTAATTTCAAATGATAATAAATGTATATCACTTATAGATAATTATATTAATAGTAATATTAAATATCCATATTCATATGACTCTGCTTTGCTTGAATTAAAAAAAGTAACTAATTTATTTAATAATTTTAATTACTATCCAAATCAAGATGTTTTTCTTCATATTCTTGAATTTAATGATGTAATTAATGATATATTAAAGATTATAGTTGAAACAAATATAAATGAAATAAAACAAGATAGATTAGAGTCTGTGTTTAACGATAATATTTTAATCTCAATAATTAATTTATATTGTATTATAAATAATATTGAAGATTTAAAACAAAATGATAATTATGTTGATATTGATAATTTATTAAATGTTAAAACAAATGATTTTAAATATTCAGATAATAGTATACGAAATTATTTAAATGAAATTAATTTACCATTATTAACATATAAAGAACAACTTGAACTTGTTGCTAGAATAAAACACGGAGATAAAGTAGCTAGGAATATATTCGTTGAAAGAAATTTAAAACTTGTAGTTAGTATTGCTAAAAAATATATAAACAGAGGATTACCATTTGAAGACTTAATACAAGAAGGTAATATAGGGCTTATGAGGTCAGTAGATAAATTTGATATATCGAAAGGATATAAATTTTCTACTTATGCAACTTGGTGGATTAAGCAGGCAATAATAAGAGCGATTGCCAGTAAATCAAGGAATATAAGATTACCTATACATACATATGAAAAAATTTCAAAATTAAAAAGAGTACATTCAAATCTTGAAATTATATTAGATAGGGAACCCACAATTGACGAAATTGCATCAGAATTAGATATTTCTACTAATGATATTAAGAAATTAATTAAATTTGAAGATGATACTGTTAGCTTAAATAATACCATGCCCAATTCAGAAAAAATTGAATTAGGTGATTGTATACCAGATGAAAATACAATTGAGGAATTAGTTGAGAAAAAAGGATGCAAGGAACTACTTAATAAATTATTAAATAATTCAGGATTAAATGAGCATGAAAAAAATATTTTGTTAGTTAGATGGGGAATTAAAGATGGTACATTTAAAACTTTAAAAAAAGTTGCCGAAATGTATAATGTAACAAGAGAAAGAATAAGACAAATAGAGGCAAGGGCATTTAAAAAAATAAGACAACAAAATAATATAACTACTGATTTAAAAATAAGTTATGATATTGGTAAATTAAAAGAGGTAAAGAATAGAGCTTATCAAAATTCTAAAAATTTAAAACACAAAGATATTAAGAAAGATAATTCAATTAATAATGAAACAACTCAAATAACATTAAAAAAAGTTGATGAACAAGATATTTTTACAACAGAAATATTTAAAAAATTATCTAAAATATATCCTAGACAGACAGCTTTAATAATATTTTTAAAGTTAGGTATTGGTGAAAGTAAAAAATTAACAGAAAGTGAAATAGCAAGTCTTTTGAATATCCAAGTATCACAAGTTATGAATACAATTCAAATGTTTATGAGTAAATATGGAGATAAAATAGATAATTTTTATAAATCAGCTGGGGTTCAAAAAACGTTGACTAAAACAAACAAATAAATATATATACTATTGGTTTTTATCAATAGTAATTTTTTTGAATTATAATTATAAAACTAATAATAATTATTGTAATTGAATATAATTATGGTATAATAAAGTAGGTGAGAGTATGAAAGTTATTGTAAGTGCGGGTGGTACAGGAGGTCATATTTATCCAGCTTTAGCCGTTATAAATAAAATAAAAGAAAAAGAACCAAAAAGTGAATTTTTGTATATAGGGACTCACAATAGAATGGAAAGTGAAATAGTTCCAAAATATAATATACCATTTAAATCAATAGAAATATATGGTTTTAATAGGAAGAATTTATTTAAGAATTTTAAAAATATTAAATGTTTAATAAAAGCAAGAAAAGAATGTAAAAAAATAATTAAAGATTTTAATCCTGATATAGTTTTAGGATTTGGTGGATATGTAACAGTACCTGTTATAATGGCTGCTCACAGTCTAAATGTAAAAACATTTATACACGAACAGAATAGTGTTGCTGGTAAAGCAAATTTAACACTCTCTAATTATGCTGATCTAATTGGTGTATCTTTTAAATCAAGTATGAAAGAATTTCCAAAAGAAAAGACAATATTTACAGGTAATCCTTGTAGTGAAGATGCCATAAAAAAAACTCCTATGGAAAAAAGTGAATTTGGTCTTTCTAAAAATAAAAAGTTGGTTTTATTTGTTATGGGTTCTTTAGGTTCAACTAAAGTTAATGAATTTCTAGTAAAAACTATGACTCTTTTTAATAATAAAGATTATGAAATTTTGTATGTTACAGGTAAAAATGATTATATTGATATTAAAAAATTAAAATTTCCTAGCAATGTTAAAGTAGTACCTTACATTGAAAATATGACTAGAATCATGAAAAATACTGATGTTATTGTTACTCGTGCTGGAGCATCTACTTTAAGTGAAATAGTTGCTTTGAAAATTCCTTCAATTTTAATACCAAGTCCTTATGTACCTAATAACCATCAATATAAAAATGCAATGGATTTAGTTAATTCAAATGCTGCTTATATAATTGAAGAAAAAGATTTAAATGGTGATGTTATAGTTAGAACTATAGATGAAATTATAAATGACAATAATAAAATACAACTACTTAAAAAAAATTTAGACATTTTTAATATAAGAAATAGTGCAACTCTTATATATGAAAATATAAAAAAATTATAGATAGGATGTAATTATGCATATTATAAATGATATAAAAAGATTAAATGTTGGTAAAGTTATAGAAAATGTTGTATTGAAAGATTATACTACATATAAAGTTGGCGGTAAAGCTATTTGCATGGTAATTCCAGATGATGAAAATAATTTGATAACTCTAATAAAATATCTAGATGAAAATAAAATAAAATACAAGGTATTAGGGAATGGTTCCAATGTTATATTTAATAATTCTGGATATGATGGTGTAATAATAAAATTAGATAACTTTAATAATTTAAAAATAATAAATAATAAAATAATTGTAGGTGCTGGTTATATGCTCAATAAATTAGCACTTAGAGTATCTAGGTTGGGGTTAACAGGAATGGAATTTGCAACAGGTATCCCAGGTTCAGTTGGAGGAGCCGTTTATATGAATGCAGGAGCCTATAAAAGCGATATGGGATATATAGTAAATAGTGTTAAAGTTGTAACTCCAGATTATAAAATAAAAATTTTGTATAATAAAGATTTAAAATTCCGTTATAGAACTTCATTTTTAAAAGAAAATACGGGGTATATATGCCTTGAAGCAACAATTATACTAATAAAAGGTAATTCTGAGGAAATAATGGAATTAATTGAAGAAAGAAAAAAAAGAAGAATCGAAACACAACCTCTGGAATATCCGTCAGCAGGCAGTGTTTTTAGAAATCCTGAAGGTAATTTTGCAGGTAAATTAATAGAGGATATAGGATATAAAGGATTTTCTATCGGTGGGGCTAAAGTTAGTGAAAAACATGCAAACTTTATAATAAATAATGGTGGAGCTACTGGTGAACAAATTAAAGAATTGATTTCTAAAATTCAAAAAGATATTAAAGAAAAATATGATATAGATTTAAAGGTTGAACAAGAATTCGTAGAATAGGTGAATTTATGGGTAAAAATAGGAAAAAGAAAAAAAGAAAATTAAATAAGAAAAAAATTATAATATTTTTAATTGTTCTTTTCCTTTTATTTTTTCTAATATATAAAATATTTAATACAAATATAAGTAACATTTATATAAAAGGTAATAATTTTTTAACTGATCAGGAAATTATTGATATATCTGGATTAAATGAATATCCAAATAGTATAAATAACTTACCATCAAAGATAGAAAAAAAATTAAATAATAATAAATATATATTATCATCAAATGTAAAATTAAAAGGCTTTTTTGATAAGATTTATATTCAAATAGAAGAAAATTACCCTATGTTTTATTATCAAACTGAAAATAAAACGGTATTATTTAATGGTGATAAAATAAATGATAATTTTACTACTATTACTGTTATAAATGCAATACCAAATACTATATATGAAAAATTTATACAAAAATTGCAAAAAGTAGATAGAATTATATTAGATAGAATTTCTGAAATAGAATATAAACCTAATGAAGTAGATGAGGAAAGATTTTTAATTTTAATGAATGATGGAAATTATGTATATTTAACTTTAAATAAATTTTTAACAATAAATAAATATTTAGACATGATTAAATCTTTTGGTGGCAAAAAAGGTATTTTATATTTAGATAGCGGAGAATATTTTGATGTTTTTGATGAATAGTTTTAAATTTTACGAAAAACAAATATTGACTAATGTCAATATTTTTTGTATCATTAATATAGTTAATAATAAGGAAGTGGATATAGTGAAAAAAAATATAATGCTTAATAAAGGCTTTACACTAATAGAGTTACTAGGTGTAATAGTAATATTATCTCTTTTGATGGCTCTAATATTTCCAAGAATAATAAATACCATCAGAGATTCATCAAAAAAATCTGATGAATTAAATAAAGAATTAATATATAATGCCGCAAAAATATATATACAAAATAATAAAGAATATTATAAAAAGAAAAATAATGCAGTATATTGTATTTCACTTGATGATTTAGTAAAGGAAGACCTTTTAAAATCACCAATAAAACTTTCAAATGATGATGATATAACACAAATCAAGTCAATAGAGGTTACTTATGATAGTAAATTTAATTATGAAATAATAAATAAAGATGCTTGTAAAGAAATAATACCATATGAAGATGCTGTATTAAAAGGATCAGATCCAGAATTAGTGGATGGATTAACACCTGTAATATACAATGAAGATCACTGGGAGATAGCAGATATTACAACAAAATGGTATGATTATTTAAATCTACAATGGGCAAATGCAGTAATATTAAATGATAATGTATCAAAAGAACCAGGAACAATAATATATCCAGATGGAGAAAATATAAATATAAAAGCAATGTTTGTATGGATACCAAGATATTCATATACTATAGGGAATACATACGGAGTTCAACTTGAAGGTGGCAATAAACCAAGTCGAGTAACACCGGGAGCAATTGATATAAAATTTATAGAGAAAAATACAAAAGAAAATGGAATTGCGGCATACAATGGAGATAGTCCAACTGAATGGCATACACACCCAGCATTTACATTTGGAAGTGAAGAACTTTCAGGGATATGGGTAGGAAAGTTTGAAACAAGCCATATAAGTGGTACAAAATCTTTAACTTGTACGAATGAAAACTGTACTGATGCAGATAGTTTAAGAATACTACCAAACGTAGTTTCTCTTAATAATAATACAGTATCAAAATTCTTCTTTGCAACAAGATCAATGACAAGAGAAGGAAATCCATTTAAATTAAATTCATCAACAACAGATAGCCATATGATGAAGAATAGTGAATGGGGAGCAGTGGCATACCTTTCACAAAGTAAGTATGGGAAATATGGAAATATTGATTACAATGGAGCAAATAAGGAAATATATGTAAATAATTCAAGAAGTTATTATACAGGACGAAGTGGGGGAGCACCAGGAGGAAGCACTCCAACAAATGGAACATATACAGATCAAACTTCCACAGATCAATATAATACAACAGGATATTATACATATGATGGATATTTGTTAAACTATAATACTAATGAAAAATCTAATACAAGAGATATCTTAAAAGGAACAGGAGCATCAACTACAGGAAATATATATGGAATATATGATATGAGTGGGGGAGCATGGGACTATGTAATGGGAAATTATAGTGACACATCAAAAAGTTCAGGTTTTGCTTCAACTTGGTTTAGTACTAACAAAAAATATTATGATGGATATACAATAACGACACCAGCAAGTGCATGTAATGGAGAGGTATGTTATGGACATGCATTAAGTGAAACAACTAAATGGTATAATGATTATGCAGTTTTTGTTTCTACTAATAGTCCGTGGCTCTTGCGTGGTGGGCTATCTTCTTGGCCTGCTTCCACGGGTATTGGATCCTTCAGTTCTCGTCTTGGTGAAGCTAACATAGGCTATTCGTTCCGTGTCGTTTTTGCTCTGACTAGTGATATATAAATGAGTTGTTATATTATGTATAATCAAAAAAAGGCATGTTTGCTTTTTTTCTTTTCAAATGATATAATTTAATAGTATTTGATAACTAAAATGAAAGGAGAAAAAATGAGTAAAATAAAAATATTTGCTCTCGGTGGGCAAAATGAGATAGGAAAAAATATGTATATTGTCGATGTAGATGATGAAATATTTGTTTTTGAAGCTGGATTAAAGTACGCTGATGATAAATTACTTGGTGTAGATTATATAATATCTAATTATGATTATTTGATAGAAAATAAAGATAAAATACAGGGGATTTTTATAACTCATGGACATGATGAACAAATAGGTGCTATTGCTGATATATTAAATGATTTGCCTGATATTAAAATATACGGTGGAAAATTTACTTTAGAAATTATAAAACAGGATTTAAATGAAAGTGGTATTACTAAATCAAATTTGATTGAAATTAAAGCTCATAAAAAAATAAATTTCGGTGATATTAATATTTTTCCAATACAAGTATCACATGCATTACCAGATAGTTATTTGTATGTTTTAAATACTAGTGATGGTGCGATTGTTTTTAGTGGAAATTATATTTTTGATCCATCTATGTTAGGGCCTTATGAAACTGATATAGGTAAGCTTGCATACATAGGCAAACAAGGTGTATTATGTCTTATGAATGAATCCATATATGCTGATAAAATAGGTTATACATCTCCTAATCATCATGCTTCAAATATAATAAGGGATACTTTAGACGAACATGAGGGGAGAATATTTTTTAATATTTTTGAAACACAAATATATAGGATACAAGAATTATTTAATGAAATAACTAAAACTAATAGAAATGTTGTTATTTTAGGGAAAACATTAGAAAATATAATTTTGAAGGGTATTGAATTCAATTATATTGATTTTGATAAAGAAAGAATCAAAACAATAAGTCATGTAAATGATGATGGAATATTAATAATAATTTCTAATGAAAGGGAAAAACCTTATTCTAGTTTAAAAAGAATTCTTAGAAATTCTGATAAATTCATAACTTTAAAAGAAACTGATACAGTTGTAATATTATCTCCACTATATGAGGGTTCTGAAATAACTTCTACTAAAATATTTAATAAGATAGCTAAAGTGGGGTCAAAATTGGTAGTTTTATCTAAAAAATTTCTTTCTCCACACGCTTCAAGTGAAGATATAATGCTTATGATAAATCTAATGAAACCAAAATATTATTTTCCGATTACAGGCGAGTATAGACATCAAGTTGAGAATGCTCTTTTGGCTCAAAAATTAAATATACCAAAAGAAAATATATTACTTAATTTAAACGGTGAAATTGCTACATTTGAAAATGGAAAATTAGTTTCAAATGATGAAAAAATTAAAGTAGAAGATATTTTAATAGATGGAAAAACTCCGGGTGATATTGGTGATTTAGTATTAAAAGATAGAG
>CANPYQ010000040.1 GCA_947588865.1 uncultured Bacilli bacterium | reverse complement strand
TTCTATACTGGAATTTGATGTAAGACTAAATTCTACATTAATATATTGAAACTGGATTTTACTTTTTCATTTTACGTTCTGAAACTACTGGCTAAATTCAGTAGTTTTTTATTGAAAAAAATTATTATTTATAATATAATTATATTGTTAGGAGTATGTTATGAACGAATTTGAAATTTTTAATGAAACTGATGAGGAAATAAAGGAATTAAGTGATGTAAAAAAAATTGTTAAATTTGCTTTAAAATACTTAAATATTAAGAATTCAATATTTAATATAATAATTGTAGATGATGATAAAATAAGACAAATTAATAAAAAATATCGAAATAAAGATAGTGTTACAGATGTAATTAGTTTTGCTCTTGAAGATGATAAAACATTTATTAAAACTAAAATTAGAGTTCTTGGAGATATATATGTATGTTTAAATAAGGCTCGTGAACAAGCAATAAATTATAATCATAGTTTTAAAAGAGAAATTTCGTTTTTGACAATTCATGGGCTCCTTCATTTACTTGGCTATGATCATATGAAAAAAGAAGATGAAGTTGTTATGTTTGATATACAAGAAAGGATATTAAAAGAATATGGAATTGAAAGATAAAATACAAAATAATTTTAAAAAAAGAAATATTAATCCAAATTCATTATATCAAACTATAAAAAATTCTTTAAATGGTTTTAAAAGTTATGCAAAGGAAGGAAAAAGTATAATAATCTATGCATTTGGGATTTTGATTGAAATTCTTATGGGGATTATTTACCATATAAATGGTTTAGAGTGGATATTAATAATTTGTATATTAGGTATAATTCTTGCTGTTGAACTTTTAAATACTGCAATCGAAGCTACGTGTGATGCTATATCAAAAGAATACAATAGTTTAATAAAGATTGCAAAAGATTGTGGTAGTGCTTCAACATTTATAATATTTATAGTGGCTTTAATACTTAATATAATAATTTTTTTGCCTAAAGTATTAGAATTATTTAATATATATATTTAGAAAAGTAGGTGATTTATGAAAAGTGGTTTTGTAGGTATAATAGGTAGGCCAAATGTAGGTAAAAGTACATTGATTAATAGTATAATAGGAAAGAAAGTAGCAATTACATCAAATAAACCGCAAACTACTAGAAATATTATTCAAGGTATATATAATGAAGATAAAGTTCAAATTGTATTTGTAGATACTCCAGGAATACATAAACCTATAAATAAATTAGGTAAGACATTAAATAAACAAGCTTATTATAGCATTAATGATACTGATATAATATTATTCTTAGTTGATGCTTTTGAAGGACTTGGTAAAGGCGATATATATATATTGGAAAAACTAAAAAAAATAAATAAGCCAGTTATTCTTGTAATAAATAAAATTGATAAAATTCCAAATGCAGAAATATTAAACAGAATTAATGATTATAAAGATTTATATGACTTCAAAGAAATAGTGCCAGTATCATCTAT
Source organism: uncultured Bacilli bacterium (assembly GCA_947588865.1). Classification (GTDB taxonomy): domain Bacteria; phylum Bacillota_I; class Bacilli_A; order RF39; family UBA660; genus UMGS1613. Next base: position 8,629 of record CANPYQ010000040.1, on the reverse strand, counting down.
AACAAAAAGTAATATAGATGAACTAATTAGCACATTAAAAAAATATTTACCAGATAATATAAAATATTATGGAGAAGATAGTATAACAAATAAATCAATTGATTTTTTAATGTCTGAAATTGTTAGAGAAAAAGTTTTTAATTTTACAGAAGAAGAGGTTCCACATTCGATTACTTGTGTAACTGATAGTGTTGAAATAGGTAAAACTAGTTATAACATTAGAATATCAATAATTGTTGATAGAGATTCACTAAAGAAAATCATTATTGGGAAGCAAGGAGAAATGATAAAAAAAATAGGTATAGAATCTAGAAAGGATCTAGAAAAATTATTAGGTAGAAATGTTTATTTAGAATTGTTTGTTAAGACGGTAAAAAAATGGCGAGAAAAAGAAAAATTTTTGTCAGAATTTGGATTTACTGATTTTGAAAACTAATGAATAAAAAAATAATTTAAGCACAATATTAAATAGGTGATAAAATGAAAGAATTATTATGGAGCTTATTTAAAAAGACAGGAAAAGTAGAATATTATATTAAATATAAAGAAGAAACGAGGAAAAATGGAAAGACAAATTGAAATAGGAAAATTTTACAAGCATTTCAAAGGTGAAATATGTGAAGTCTTAAATATTGCATATGATTCAGAAACATTAAAGAAAATGGTAGTATATAAACACGGCAATAAAGTTTGGGTTAGAGATTATGATATGTTTAATTCTTTAGTTGATAAAGATAAATATCCTATGATAAATCAAAAATACAGATTTGAGGAAATAGATTAATTATGATTATCGATGTAGATGGTATAATTTTAAATGCAAAAGATTATAAGGATACAAGTAAAATAATAAATATTTTTACTAAAGAGTACGGTATAATAGGAGTAATTGCAAAAGGTTGTAAATCTTTGAAAAGTAATTTAAGAAGTGTTACTGATAAGCTTACCTATGCAACTTTTACTATTTATTATAAAAAGGATAAATTATCTATCTTAAGCGAAGCTAGTGTAATAAATAATTTTTCTAATATTAAGAAAGATATTGAAAAAATTAGTTATGCTAGTTTTCTTTTAGATTTAACTTTTCAAGTTTACAAACAAAATAATGATGATAAATTATACGATTTAATCGTAAGTGCATTAATCAAAATAAATGAAAATTTTAATCCATTAATTATTACTAATATTATTGAACTTAAATATCTAGATTATTTAGGTGTTATGCCAAATTTAAATGGTTGTAGTGTATGCGGAAGTAAGAGTGTTATTACTTTATCTAGTGACAAAGGTGGTTATATTTGCAGAAAATGTTATACAAATGAACCGATTGTATCACAAAAAGCAATAAAACTGATTAGAATGTATATTTTAGTAGATATAAATAAAATTTCAAAATTAGATATAAATAAAAATATAGTTTTAGAAATAAATAATTTTATAGATGAGTATTATGATAGATATACAGGGCTTTATTTAAAAAGTAAATCGCTTTTGAATAATATAAAAAGCTTATAAGAATATTGAAAGAAAATCTTTCTTTTTTTTTTTATAAATGATATAATATACATAGTGGTGGTTTTTATGTTGTATACATCAAAGGAAAATAATAAAATTAAATACATAAAAAAATTAAATTATAAAAAATATAGAGATGAATTTAACGAGTTTTTTATTGAAGGAGAACATTTAGTAGAGGAAGCATATAAAAACGGTGTTTTAAAAGAGTTGTTATTAGAAAAAAACTCTAATTTTAATTTAAACATTACAACTAATTATGCAACAAATAGTATTTTAAAATATATTAGTAGCCTAGATAATCCATCCAGTGTAATTGGAATATGTAATAAAATAAAAGAAAAAAAAATAGGAGAAAAAATACTCATACTAGATAATATACAAGATCCAGGTAATTTAGGTACAATAATAAGAAGTGCAGTTGCATTTAATATAGATACTATAGTCCTTTCTTTTAATTGTGTAGATATATATAATCCTAAGGTTTTAAGAGCAACTCAGGGTATGATATTTAATATAAATATTATACAAAAGAATATAAAAGAATTTATTCTAGAATTAAAAGAGGAAGGATACAAAATTTATGGAACCAAGGTAAATGGTGGAAATAGTTTAAAAAATGTTGAAAAGCCTGAAAAATTTGCTATAATAATGGGTAATGAAGGAAGAGGAGTAAGTTCTGAAATTTTAAATTTATGTAGTGATTATATTTATATTGATATGAATAGTAAATGTGAAAGCCTTAATGTAGCAATTGCAACTAGTATAATTTTATATGAATTAGATAAGTAGGTGTTTTATGGATTCTATATTTATAGGTAAACTTGTGAATACACATGGTATTAAAGGTGAAGTTAAGCTTATAAGTGATTTTAAATATAAAACTGAGGTATTCAAACCAAATAATAAAATATATATAAATAACAAAGATTATATAATAAAATCATATAGGCATCATAAAATATTTGATATGTTAATTCTTAATAATATAGACAATATAGAAGATGCGTCTAAATTAAAAGGCTTTGATGTATATATAAATAGATTAGATTATAATTTTGATGGGTATTTAGAAGAAGATTTAATAGGAATGTCTGTATATGATAATGCTAAATATAAAGGTAAGGTTATAGACATTATAAAAACAAATTATAACAGTATATTGGTTATAGATGGAATAAAAAAACATATGGTTCCCAATATACCTAATTTTGTAAAAAATATAGATATGAAAAATAAAAAAATAAATATAGAGTATATAGAGGGATTAGATAATGAAAATTGATATTTTGACACTTTTTCCAAATATGTTTGATGGATTTTTAAATGAATCAATTATTAAAAGGGCAATTTCTAAAAAATTAGTAGAAATAAATATACATAATATTAGATATTATTCTAAAGATCCACATAAAAAAGTAGATGATTATGGATATGGTGGTGGAGCTGGAATGGTGTTGATGCCACAGCCAATTTTTGATGCAGTAGATGACTTAAGAACGGATGATTGTAAAGTTATCTTAATGACTCCGCAAGGGGAAAAATATAATCAAAATATGGCTTACAAGTTTTCTAATTATAAACATTTAATTATTATATGTGGACATTACGAAGGATTTGATGAAAGAATAAGAAATATAGTAGATATTGAAATAAGTATAGGTGATTATGTTCTTACAGGGGGAGAAATACCAGCCATGGTAGTTAGCGATAGCATAATTAGATTAATAGATGGAGTAATAAAAGAAGATTCACACCTAAATGATTCATTTAATAATAATTTATTAGATTATCCTGAATATACTCATCCATCGGATTTTAGAGGTATGAAAGTCCCAGATATTTTATTATCAGGACATCATGCAAATATAGAAAAATGGAGATTGGAAGAGCAAATTAAAAGGACTAAAGAAAGAAGACCAGATTTATTAGAAAAGAGATGATTTTATGGCAGAAAAACATTATTATATATATAAAAAAGGAAATAACAAAGAAATTGTTTATATAGATTATGACAAATTGAAAGGATATAATTTTTTACCCAAAAATAATGTTAAGTATGATGGAATCACTGTTAATAAAATGGTTATAATAAAACCTTCAATGATAGAAAAAGTATTAAAAAAGAAAATAAAAAAGAAACTTGATTTATATTTAGAATTAATAATTAATTTTATAGATAGTGATGATAGTTCTAGTAATGATTCATTAAGGGAAGCTTTAAATGATTTAAGTAGATATAAAAATATAGTTAAGTATAAATATAAAAAATATCTTGATGAAAAATATTATAATATATTATTAAAGAAAATATTATTATTAGAGTATGAATTGAATTCAAAGTTAATTAATATTAATCAATATAATTATAATGATGAAATAGTTTCGCATAGAATAAGGTAAAATTAATGTAAGTATATATGAATTTGTTAATAAAAGTATACACTTTCATCTTACAATTTCATATATGCTTATTTTTTTTATTCAAGTATATAAAAAAACAAAAAGATTTCAATAAAATTTAAATAAAAAAATTCTATCTAACTTTCTTTTTGCAAAAATTATCATTTTGATGACTTTAATTTATCATATATATCTTTTGGATCATTAATGAATTCAGGATATTTAATCATCTCTATAGATTTTTTATTTTTATAATACGGTTTTATATGTAGATGGTAGTGTTTTATTTCTTGTACACTGCCATTATTTTGAATTAGGGACATTCCAGCGCATCCTAATTTTTTTTCTAATATTTTTTTTATTTCTTTTGCAGATTCATTAATACACTTTAAAGTATCAATATCAATATCATCTAAATCAGTAAAATGCTTTTTAGGTATAATAAGTGTATGTCCATCACAATCTGGATTAATATCTAAAAAGGCTATTATTTTATCGTTTTCATAAAATTTATAACTAGGTATTTCACCATTTACAATTTTACAAAATATACAATCCATATTAATCACGTATAATCTAATTATGTGATTTTTTTATTAATCACTATATTAGATTCTCCTTTCTATAATATTATTTTATCAGATATTTTTATATTTGTCATTATATAAAAGAATATACATATAATATAAGGTAATAAAAAAGCTATTGCAATTATATTAATTATATTGTATAATGTTGAACTTGGGAGGACTTTATGATGATAGAAAATTTAGATCATGAATTATATAAAACAATATATGTAGAAAAAAATTTTTATGAAGCAAAATACTTATGGGAATCTATAAAAAGAAATTCTATAATTTTGAAAGAAGCAATAAAAAAAGTAAATCATGATATGGTAAGTGGTCTTACTATTTGTGAAAGAATTTTACTAGATTTTGATAATGTTGATAAGGATATATATCAAGAATTGATAGAACTCATTTATTCAAATGTAGATGTAGCTAGAACAGTACTTGATAACAACTCTTCTGAAAGAGTTTCATATCTTTTAATTTCTTTATTCAATCATAATCTTAAATTAACTGAAAAACAAAAAAAGTTTGCAGTTAATGAGGCGATGAATAAGAAAGGAACAATTAAATATGAAAAATTAGAACAAGAATATTTTAAAAATAATAATTATAAGGAAATAATTAAATATATTAAATCAGGAAAAACAATTGATAAAAAAGATAAAAAATTAATAGGCCAATATTTTGATTATATAAATAACATATTTTGTTTAAGTCAAACACATGGTAATGGATATTTTGATATTAGGTATCAAATTTTAAAAAATCCAAATTGGTCTATAGAAGAAAAAAGAAAACTTGTTTATGATTTTTATTATGATGATGAAGATTGGATAAATCATTTAAATGCTTTTGAAATAAGAATTATAAATGATGAAGGAATAAGTGAAGATAGTGAATATTTTTTAAGCCCTTATTACTTATTTGATTATTCATATGAAGATATATTAAAATTATGTATAAACGAAAAAATAGCTGAAAAAATTTGGGCAGAGATAGAATTTTGCAGACAAATGAATGAAATAAGGCCACCAAAGTCAAATAAAAATTTAGTATATAAAAAAAGATAAAAAGAACAAAAAAGTTCTTTTTATTGTGAATACTGCGAATATTCATGATATTATGTTAATAATAATAAAATTTAAACAAATAAAATTAATTCTTTATTTTTTATATATTATTTAGTATAATTGATAGAGGAGATGGAACTATGAATACATTAAAAATAGATAATTTAACAGTAACAATAGAAAATAAAACAATATTAAAAAATTTTAATTTAATTATACATAGTGGTGAAATTCATGTTTTGATGGGACCAAATGGAATAGGTAAAAGCACTTTAACAAAAGTTATAATGGGGGATACTAATTATAAAATAACTGAGGGTTGCATTTATTATAATGATATTTTGTTAAATAGTTTAAATGTAGATGAAAGAAGTAGACTTGGTATTTTTTTAGGAATGCAACTACCTATGGAAATAGAAGGTGTTAGTAATGCTGATTTTTTAAGGACTGCCTTAAGTATAAGAGAAAAAGAAAATTTTAAATTATTTGATTTTATAAAAAAGATGGATGAAACTGTTGATAGATTAAAAATGAAAAAAGATATGATACATCGTGGAATAAATCAGGGATTTAGTGGTGGAGAAAGGAAAAAAAATGAAATACTCCAAATGTATATGTTAAAGCCAACTATGATAATGTTAGATGAAATAGACTCTGGACTTGATGTAGATAGTTTGAAAATAGTAGGTGAAGCTATATATGATTACTACAAAAGTAATAATCCAGGTATTTTATTAGTAACTCATTATCAACGTTTGCTTGACTATATAAAACCAACTCATGTTCATATAATAAGTGATGGTAAAATAATAAAAACAGGTGATTATACTTTAGTGCAGGAAATAGAGAAAAATGGATTTAATGCTCTAGTTGAAAAAAATTTTAATTCTACTGGTGAATGTGTTATAAAGGAAAAAATAAATCATGAATAAAATAAGAATAGATGATGACAATTTAGAAAAAGTAAATGTAGATAATAGTATAAATATTGAGTATTACAAAAAAGAAGGTTTATTTTCTATTAATGAAATAAAAATTATTATAGTAAAAGAATGCGATTTACAAATAGAAATTAACTTAAAAGAGGAACCAAAGTTAAATTTTGATATTAAATTAAAAGAAAATGTTACCCTTAATTTAAATATTCTAGTTAGGGGAAAGAGTGGAAAAATTCAATATAGGTATAATTTAGATAAAAACAGTTATTGTAATGTATTTAAATTTCAAAATATTGAAACCATTAGTGAAATGGTAATAGCTAAACTTGAAGGCGAAAATTCTAAAATAGATTATAATTTTAAAACTATATGTAGTAATAAAGAAACATATCATTATAATATATATCACAATTCGTCAAATACTATAAGTAATGTAAAAAATAATGGAGTATGTATTGGTAAGGGGACATTAACTTATCAAGTATCATCTTTTGTTCCTAAAAATATTAGGGATTGTATAGTTAATCAAAATAATAAAATAATAAATTTAACAAATAATAAATGTGAAATAAGACCTAATTTATATATAGATTGTAATGATGTTGAGGCATCGCATTCAGCACTTATAGGTAAATTCACTGATGAAGAAATGTTTTATATACAAAGTAGGGGAATTGATTATAATAGCGCATTGAAATTACTAATTACTGGTTTTTTAACAAGTGATATTAATAGTAAAAAAATCTTAAATGAAATAACAAAAAGCATTCAAAAGTATTGGAGGTGATTTTGTGAATAGGGATGATTTTTATTTACTCAAAAAAAATATTATTTATTTTGATAATGGAGCAACTACTTTAAAACCATATATACTTGGAGATACTATACGAGATTATTATGATAATTATAGTGCTAATGCACACAGAGGGGACTATGATATAAGTATTAAAGTTGATACTTTATATGAGAGTACAAGAGATTTAGTTAAAAATTTCATTAATGCAAAAAATTCAAACCAAATAGTATTTACTAATAATGCAACAGATTCTTTAAATAAAATTATATTTGGATATTTTAAAAATCAATTAAGTGAAAATGATGAGGTATTAATTACAAAATCAGAACATGCTTCTAATATACTTCCTTGGTTCGAACTTGCTGATAATATTGGTATTAATGTAAACTATATAGAACTAGATAAAAATCATAAACTTACAATAGAAAATTTAAAAAAAGCAATAACACCTAATACTAAAGTTATAAGTATTGCTCATGTGACAAATGTAGTAGGTGATGTAAGACCAATAAAAGAGATAATAAATTATGCGCATGAACATGATATAAAGGTAATTATAGATGGAGCACAGTCAGTTCCACATATAAAAATTGATGTTGAAGAATTAGATATGGATTTTTTAGCCTTTTCAGCCCATAAAATGTGTGGCCCTACAGGTGTTGGAATTTTATATGTGAAAGAAGATTTAATAAATGATATAAAACCAATTATTGTTGGCGGAGGAATGAATTCTTCTTTTGAATTTAATGGTGAGAAGCAATACAATGAGATGCCTCATTTGCTTGAGGCTGGTACTCCAAATATAGCTGGAGTTATTGGATTCGGAAGTATTATTAATTATTTATCAAAAATTGGAATGAAAAAAATCGAGGAATATGAGAGTGAATTAAGAAAATATGCAATTGAAAAATTGAAAAAAGTTCCTAATATTATTATATATAATGAAAGCAGTGAATCGAGTATTATAACTTTTAATATTAAAGATATATTCCCACAGGATTTAGCTATTTATTTAAATAAATATAACATATGTGTAAGAGCTGGCAATCATTGTGCTAAAATACTTAAAGATGAATTAGGAATTAAAAATACATGTAGGATGAGTTTGTACTTCTATAATACAAAAGAAGAAGTAGATAAATTAATTGATGTATTAGATAATCCAAATATTATAAAAGAAATAATTTAAAAATCAAGATTATAGATGAAGTTGTAAGATAAATGTAGGCATAAGTTTAAAGACTTGTCTACATTTTTTATAAATACATTTTTCTATTAAATCTTGACAGCTAGGGGGGGGGGGCATGGTATACTAAATAATAGGAAGAAGTG
>CANPYQ010000039.1 GCA_947588865.1 uncultured Bacilli bacterium | reverse complement strand
CCTAACCGATTTAATTGCATTATAATTCTTTCTTTGGTCGTTTCTATACTTTTTGCTTTCTCAACTATATAGTTGCTACTAATACTAACCTCAACTTTACCATCTGTTACATAAAGTTCTATAGGTTTACCTAGTTTTAAAGTACACTTACCATGAATTTTTATTTTTTTATTTTTAGAAATCATCTCATGCAATATTTTTATATATCTATAATCAGTAGTTTTTAATACTGTAGAATTTTTTTTAACACTTACAAATGGAATACTTACTATGTCACTTTTTACTGCACTATCTACTCTAACACCATTCTTATATATACTTGTAATAAGGGAACCTACATCACTATCGCCTAATATTCTTATTCCATCATTCACATTTAATTCATCAGTTAATACTATAATTGCTTTACCATTTTTATAATCTATAACTTTACCAATTTCAACTCCCATATGGTTTGGTCTAAATGCATTGACAAAATTTTCATTATCTTCATTAAACAAAAATCCTTTTGTAAATTCTCTATTAAATATTTTTTTCAAATTATTTATATCATCATCAGTTATTTTAGATTCTTTATATTTTATAAAATTATCTATTGCCTTACGATATAAAGAGGTTACCAAATACACATATTCAGGACTTTTCATCCTGCCTTCTATTTTTAAACTATCTACCCCACTATTAATCAAATCACCTATGTGTTCTAATGTGTTTAAATCCTTAGTGCTCAATAAATATTTATCTTTGTTTATTATTTTACCATCTATTTCTAAATCATAAGGTTGTCTACAAGTTTGGGCACATGTTCCCCTATTTCCACTTCTACCACCTATAAGTGAACTCATCAAACACTCACCTGAATAACTCATACAAAGGGCGCCGTGTATAAATACTTCAAGTTCTATACTAGTATTTTCTTTTATTTTCTTTACAAGTTCTATTGGTGTTTCACGAGCAAGTATTACCCTTTTTATACCCATTTCTTCACATAATTTAACTCCTTCTAAATTATGTATATGCATTTGAGTTGATGAGTGTATTTCTAAATTAGGATATGTTTTTTTTACCAAATCTATCATACCTATATCTTGCATAATTACTGCATCTACATTATTCTTATGTAAAAAATCTATATACTCTATAAACTTTTCCACTTCAACATCGTATATTAATGTATTGACAGTTACATATATTTTAACTCCATATAAATGACATATATTAATTGCATCTACTAATTCATTCCTATTAAAATTACCTGCAAAACTTCTAGCTCCAAAGTTTATGCCAGAAAGATATACTGCATCACAACCTGCATTTATTGCAGCCATAAGCGATTTCATATTACCAACGGGAGAAAGTAATTCTAATTTTTTCATGCATATCACCAAAAATATTATAGCATTTATTTAAATAATAATATATAAAAAATAAATAATTCTATTAAGTTATATGATATAGCTATATGAAAAAAATATATATTTATTATTGATATGATTGAATAAGGATTAAAGTCCTAAAATTAAATTTAACAGTTTTCGGTACTATGCTCGCCATATATTGAAAGCATTATTGTTTGTTTAAACTTTTTTTATTTTTTTTAAATAATTTTTAATATATATGTTATAATGTAGTTAATAGGAGTGATGCATTTTGAAATATAAGCGTATCTTGCTTAAGTTAAGTGGTGAAACTTTATCAGGAAATGATGATAAAGGAATAGATTTTGATTCAGTTTTAAATATTTGTAGAGAAATTGACGAGTGCAAAAAACTCGGGTGTGAAATTGCAATAGTCGTTGGAGGTGGCAATTTTTGGAGAGGAAGAGCTAACTTACATATGGATAGATGCACAGCAGATCATATAGGTATGCTTGCAACTACTATGAATGCTCTAGCCCTTCAAGACGGATTTAAACAACTTGGGATTGAATCTAGAGTGCAAACAGGAATAGAAATGAGACAAATTGCGGAATTTTACATAAGAAATAGAGCAATTAGGCACCTAGAAAAGGATAGAATTGTTATATTTGGATGTGGAACGGGTAGTCCTTTTTTCTCAACAGATACAGCTGCTGCTCTTAGAGCTGCTGAAATCAATGCAGATATAATTTTTAAAGCTACCAATGTTGATGGTGTATATACTAAAGACCCTAAAAAAGATAAAAACGCAACTAAATTCAAAGAAATTACTTACATAGATGTTTTAAATAACCATTTAAATGTAATGGATTCTACTGCTACATCATTATGTATGGACAATGAAATACCTATATATGTTTTCGATGTAAATAAAAAAGGAAATTTAGTTAAAGCTGCTAAAGGTGAAAATATTGGAACAATTATAAAAAAAGAATTATAAGTTAATATAAATCATATATTAAAAAAAGTTTAAAAAAAATACCTCTTGAGGTGCTTTTTTATTAATATTTACTAATTGGAAGTCTCATCACTTTAAAAATGCTTTTTTACTCCAAAACATGTTCTTCTAAATTAGTTATTTTATATCCTTTTGATTTTATATAAATTATTATAGTAGAAAGTTCTTTTTTTACTTGTGAATTTACATTTAAAGACAATAAAGAGCCAGATTCTAATTTATTTTTTATATCTTGTAATGGAGTTTTATCTGAAATAACTGTTGGCCTAATTGTATAATTTCCCTTTAACTTACATATATTTAAATTTTCTTCATTTTCATTTACATTATAACAAAATCCATTTTTTTGTTTATTTATCCTTTTTAACACCATATCCATCCATTCAAAGTTTGAATCATTATAATTATCCATGAGTACATTTACATTATGATTATTTTTTATCATATCCTCAACTAGTGAATTGTTATTAGAAAACCAAGTAGGATCTACAAAAAATGTTGCTTTTATATTATAATTATTTACTATAGTTAAAATATCATTTATATTAGTATCTACACCAACAATAAATATTAAACTTACCATTCTTTTGGATGGATTACCTTTTATTATATATTTATCCATGTTATCTGATAAACTTATCTTAGGATTATTATAATCATATACATACAAGTTGTCACTATAATATCCATTACTTTTCATCCTTTTATAACTTTTAGTTATATTAACCTCTTTACCATTTACTCCAGGTATTATAGTATTACCCTCAACAATTGAATCTATACTATCAGTTTTAAATTCATCCTTTTTATCTTTTATTTCTATCATTATTTCATCCATATCACTTACTACAATAGCAGTTTTTTCTGTAATAAAAAAACTAAAACATGTTAAACTAATTAGGCCTATTATTTGAAATGTTTTTTTCATAAGGTCACCTAATTAAATATATGAATTATAACATCATTTTTTACTACAAATATATTCTATTTTTTTATAATAATCATTTGAATTTTTCCATTTGATTTATTATTACATATCTATCAAATCCTTGTAAATCTTTTTTTATTTCTACATTGCAATTTAAATATTTTAAAGCCATGTCTTTTATCTTCTCTGCCTGATTATACCCTATTTCAAAAAATATAAAATATTTATTTTTTAAATAGTCCTTACAATTTTTAAGTATTTCTTCATAATAATATAACCCATTATTATCTGCATATAATGCATTATTTGGTTCATTATTTTTAACTATATCCATGATATCTTCATCGTATGCTATATAAGGAGGATTACTTATTATACAATCATATTTTTTGTTTAAAGGTTTTAGCATATCTCCTACAATAAAGTTAATATCTACATTATTCATCTTAGCATTTTTTTTTGCAACAGATAAAGCATCAACACTTATATCGACAGCATCCATATTTATATTTGGAAGCTGTTTTTTTATAGTAATTGCAATGCATCCACTACCAGTTCCTAAATCTACTACATCAAGATCACTATTAGTTAAATAATTTAGCGCTATTTCTACTAATCCTTCTGTTTCAAATCTAGGTATTAATACTCTTCTATCTACATTTATTATATTACCATAGAAATCAACATTTCCAACTATATATTGAACAGGTTCTCCATTATTTAATCTTTTTATAGCATCTTTTATATTCCCTTTATAATATTTTTTTAAATATTCCAAATCATTCATAAATCACCTTTAATTAAAAGAGGATTATTCTCCTCTTAGTTTTCTTGCTTGATCTTCAGTTATTAGTGCATTTATTATATCATCTAATTCTCCATCCATAACATGTTCTAACTGCATAGTTGAAAATCCTATTCTATGATCAGTTACCCTATTCTGTGGATAATTATATGTACGAATTTTTTCAGCCCTATCACCAGTACCTATTTTGTTTCTTCTTTCACTACCTAATTCTTGTTCTTGTCGTTCAAGCTCTAATTGATAAAGTCTTGATTTTAATACTTCCATAGCTTCTGCTTTATTTTGTATTTGACTTCTTTGATTTTGACAAGTTACTACTGTATTAGTTGGAAAATGTGTTATCCTGACTGCTGATGGTGTTGTATTTACACCTTGCCCTCCATGGCCTGATGCACAAAATGTATCTATTCTTATATCAGAATCTTTTATTTCTATATCTATATCATCTACTTCAGGCATTACAAGCACAGTTGCAGTTGATGTTTGTATTCTACCATTTGATTCAGTTGTTGGAACTCTTTGAACTCTATGTGATCCACTTTCGTATTTTAATTTTGAATATACATTATCCCCTTTTATCTTAAATTCAACTTGAGAGTAACCTCCCGCTTCACCCTCTATTGCATTTAATTCTTCCACTTTCCAGCCATTTTTTTCTGCATAATAAGTATACATTCTATATAAATCTCCAGCAAATATATTAGCTTCATCTCCACCTGCTGCACCACGAATTTCTACTATAACATCTTTCCCATCATTAGGATCCTTTGGAAGTAACATAATTTCAAAATCTTCTTCCATATTTTTACGCTTTTCCTCATTTTCATTATACTCTTCACGAGCAAATTCACTCATTTCAGGATCTTTCATCATTTCTTTAGCAGCTTTTATATTTTCTAAAACTTTTTTATATTCTTGATAAGCATCATAATTTTCTTTAAGTGATGCTTGTTCTTTACTAAGCTGTGTTGTCTTTTTTATATCACTAAGTATTTCCGGATTAGTTAATTCTTCCATTATCTCATTATATCTTTTTTCTATATTTTCTAATCTTTCTATCATAGTATCTCCCTTTCAAAACATATAAATTATACTATAATTATATTAAAGTTTCAATGGTTTAGGAAAATAAAAAGAGAAATACCAATTTTATTTATATATACTTTTCCTTTATCATTTGATACTTTAACTAATAAATAATATACACATGATTCTGTTTACATATATATTTTTTCTTTATAATATCATTTCATATATCCTCCTTGATAAATAGAAATGTTATAATATTGATAATTTTTTTGAATAAAATATCTATAATTTCATTAATACAACAATACATATCGATTGATATGAAAAGCCTTTTATTTGCCGAATTATTAAAAGATATTAAAAAGAAGATTTAAACAATTAAGCATCTTCTTCTATTTCATCATCATCTATAATAGTAAGATCATCCATATCATCTTCATCATCTAAATCAATTTCATCATCAGTAATTTCTGTACTTTCAGACATATTTTCTTTATCATCACTATTCTCTTCTTCATCATAGTTTTCTTCATCATCATAAACTTCTTCATCGTCTTCATCATCTAGAACAATTTCAACTTTATGATTATCCTTTAAATCCCATTCTGCATTATCTAATAAAATAAATCTTTTATCAGTAGTTAGTGAAGTATAATAGTCTCCTATTTTACTTTGATACTCATCATCACTAAGTTCTAATAAATCACAAATAGTTTTAAAAATGTTTGCTGTATTCATAGATTTTTTATTCTCTTTTATTATCATCTCTGTTAAGTCTGTATATGATAATACCTCTAATTCTTCTTTTTTCATATCTTTTAATTTCATAAAATACTCCTTTCACATCTGTTTTGGTATATCTATAATAAGCAAGGCTAACATCTCTTTAATTGTCTTATTTGCAAGAGCAATAACACTTACCCAGTCATTTAATTTATTTTTGTCATTTAAACCATCTATATGGTTGTTTTGATAAAATGAATTCATAGAAACACATAAATTATAAAGATATTCAGCTATAAAGCTTGGCTTAAACTCTTTAAATGCACTATTTACATATTCTTCAAGTTCTAATATTTTAAGTCTTAAATCTCTATCATAATTATTATATATGTTATTTGATAAATTATTTATATTTTGACTATATTTATTTATTATTTTATTCATTCTTAAATATGTATATAAAATATATGGACCAGTTTTACCCTGTGTATCACTAAATTTATTTATATCAAATATGTAATCTTTATCACGACTATTTTGTAAATCAGCAAATTTAAGTATTGAATTTACAATTTTTTTGATATCTTCATCATCCATATTTTTATTAGATTCTTTTTTAGATATGAATATTTCCTTTACATCATTAAAAAGTATATCTAATTTAGGAGTTTCGCCACTTCTAGTTTTATATGGCTTACCATCTAACCCGTTTATAGTACCATGTGGCAAATGAATAAGTTTTGCATTCTTTGTAATACCACTTTTTTCACATACTCTAAATACTTGTTCAAAATGCATGGATTGCCTATCATCTGTTACATATAATATATAATCTGGATTAAAGTCCTCCATCCTCTGCCAAATGGTAGCTAAATCAGAACTTTCATAAAGGTATGCTCCATTGCTTTTTTCAAATATTAAAGGTGGATAGTCTATTTTGTCAATATCTTTATTTATAAATACTACTTTAGCACCCTGACTATCAACTAATAATTTTTTATCTATCAAATATTGTTTAACCTTCGGAATATATGCATATGCATCGGATTCAGATAACCAGTAGTCAAATGATATATCTAAATATTTATAAAGTCTTTTTATATCATTAACTGATATATCACGTATAACATGCCAGTAATCTAAATAATTTTTACGTTCCTGCACATCTTTAATAATAGAAGCACATTCACACTTTATATCTTCATTTTCTTTTACAATTTCACTCATCTTTGGATATACTTTATTTAGATATTCGAGTGTTAAATCGTTAGGCTTCATATTATCCCTCAAAGCAGAGTATATAACTTCACCTATTGGAAGTCCTATATCACCTAAATGAACATCTGATATAGTATTATGTCCTACATAATTAATTATTCTTTTTATAGATTCTCCTACTATTGCAGGTCTCATATGTCCAACATGAAGTGGTTTAGCTACATTAGGTCCACCATAATCTATTACATACGTATCTATTTTACTTGGATTTTTTAAATTAAATTTATCAATTGTTCCCATATTAATTAATGTCTTATTTATAAAAGTGTTACTTAAAATTATATTTATAAATCCTGGTGCGCAAAATTCTACCTTTTCAAAATAATTACTAAAATCATCTAAAGCATTAATTTTACTAACAATAGCCTCCCCTATTTCTTTAGGACTTTTATGATAAATTTTAGCAAAAGTAAATGCATTATCAGATTGATAATCACATAAATCTTTCCTATTAGATTTTATAACTGTCATATCTAGATTATATCCAGAATCTTTAGCACATTTAGATAGCACTTTACTTAAAATATCTACTACCATGTTATCCTCCTATCTTAAGAGTATAATAAAATTCATTTCCTTCTAATATATAATCAATTTCTATTTTATCATCTGTTATATTTAGTTTTTTTGTTTTAGTTTCAAGTTCAAATATCTTTGGAGCACCAAATACACTATATGTTGATATTGTACTTTGTAACATATCAAATGTCAAGTTTATTTCATATTCTTTTGAAAGTCTATTAATTTTTACTATTTTATCTATTATTTCAATTGTAACAGTAACATTTCCCTCTTTATAAACTATTTTATTTTTTGTTTTAATTCCTGTTACATCTAAATCAATTTTATCATCTTCACTTATAAGTTTTGCATTTAATTTAATTTTACTCATAACATCAACTCCCAAACATTATAGCATACTTTTTTTACTTTTGCACTCATATTTTAATAATTTTTTCTAATACTAAATTTAGAAAGTAAGGTGACTCATGAAAAGACTTAAAAAAATACTAAAAATATTCGCAATTTTTATACTTATTTTTTCATTTTTATACTTTGGAGTTTACCTTATGGCATCATTAACTAAAAAGTTAGATATTAATGCATCAAATGGTTATTATCTATATGATTCAAGTAATAATTTAATAAATGGGACAAGTGATCAATGGATAAAATTAGAAGATATTTCAAAAAATTTAATAGACGCAACTATAGCTATTGAAGATAAAAATTTTTATAAACATCAAGGATTTGATTATTTTAGAATATTTAAATCACTTTACATAAATATTACAAATGGAAAAACTCTACAAGGTGCATCAACTATAACTCAACAATATGCAAAAAATTTGTTTTTAGAGTTTGATAAAAAATGGGAACGAAAAATAAAAGAAGCATGGCTTACTATCCGTCTTGAAAGTCAATATAATAAAGATGAAATACTAGAAGGTTACCTAAACACTATTAATTATGGTGGTGTATATGGAATTGAAAATGCAAGTTATTATTATTTTAACAAAAGCGCTGCTGAATTGACATTAGCAGAGGCATCTATTCTAGCAGGAATTCCAAAATCTCCAAGTAATTATTCACCTATTTTGAATTATGATAAATCTAAAGAAAGACAGTATTTAGTACTGGATGCTATGGTAAATAATAAAATGATTACAAAAGATGAAATGGATGAAGCTTACAACAGTGAACTTACCTTTTACGGATTTATAGAAAACAATAATTTAAAAACTTTAAGATTTTTTCAAGATTCAGTTATGGATGAACTTGAAACCTTAGATTTACCTAGTTCGTTTTTGGAAACTGGTGGCATTAAAATATACACAAGTTTAGATATGAATGCTCAAACTATTCTTGAAAATTCTATTAATGACAATTTCACTAGTGAAGAAATGGAATTATCGAGTATAATCATGAATCCTAATAATGGTGAAGTAATTGCTTTAACAGGAGGAAAAGATTATAGTAAAAGTCAATTTAATAGAGCATTATACGCTAAAAGACAAGTTGGTTCTACTTTAAAACCATTTCTTTATTATGTCGCCTTGGAAAATGGATTTACTGAATCCACTACTTTCACTAGTGAAGAAACAACTTTCTTATTTTCAAATGATCAAACATATAGTCCAGCAAACTATAATAATAAATATGGCAATAAAAATATTACTATGGCAACTGCTATTGCATATTCAGAAAATATATATGCAGTTAAGACCCATCTATTTTTAGGTGAAGAAACTCTAGTCGAAATGCTTAAAAGAGTTGGTATTACATCAAATCTAGAAGCAATACCATCACTCGCTTTAGGCAGTGAAGAGATTACTCTTATGGACATGGTAAGTGCATACAGTACCCTTGCAAGTTTAGGATATAAAAATAATCCTCACTTTATTAAAAAAATTGAAGATTCAAATGGAAACATTTTATATGAATATAAAGAAAAAAAAGAACAAGTTTTAAATTCTAGCCTAGCATATATAATGAATGAAATTTTAACCAGCACTTATAACTATAATTTTATTGATTATAACTATCCTACCTGTTATGATATTGCAAGCAAATTAACTAATAAATATTCTATCAAAACTGGAACAACTGATACTGACCATTTAATATTTGGATATAATAAAGATGTTGTTATCGGTATTTGGAGCGGATACGATGATAATAGAACTTCCCTAACTAGTGATGGGAAAGCCATAAAGGATATATGGACTGAAACGATTGAAAATTATATGAGTGATAAAGAAACATCTTGGTATGAATTACCTAATAATGTTGTAGGAGTATTGGTAGATCCTATAAGTGGTAAAGTTGCAACTAGTGAAACAAAAAATCCAACTATGTTTTATTATATAAAAGGTACTGAACCAACATATCAAGATAATTCATTAGATGATTTAATACCTACAATAAAATTAGAAGAATAAGGTTTTAACTCTTATTCTTCTATATCAGCATCTATTACTTTTTTACTTTTTATTTTTTTAATACTTTTATTTTTTTTATTATTATTTGAAGATTCATAATCTTTATCTTTTATTTTGTAATATATATAATCAACAATTTCAGCAATAGAGTATAATATAATTAACAATCCAATGATTTGATCAAGTAATCCTGATATTAAAAGTATACCTATTATTATCATAATAACTGATGTAATTAGATATATTTTAAATCCAAGTTTATCTATAAAAAACATTGATATTGAAAGGATTATTTTATTAATACCAGCTAATAATATCCATATACCAATTACTAGCCTAATTACAAAACTAAATGTTTGTGAATATAATATAAATAAAGTACCACAACAAATAACAACTATTCCTACAATTAATTCCGTAAGTTTATAATCCCCCATTTTACCTTTCATATAAATGTATATAATAGACTTTACTATTCCCACTATTATTAAGATCAAACCAATAGCCTTTGATACTATTTGAATTAAATCTTCAGTTTTAGTCATAAGTATTATTCCAAGAACTAAAAATAATAATGCATAAATTAAATTATTTATTGTAATTTTATTTTCCTTATTCATAATTGCCTCCAACGATAAACATATAAATATACTAATATAAGTATACCAATAAACAATAATTTTGTAAATAGTTTATTAAATAAATATTAAGATGTTTATGATTAATATATGATAATGTCTTAAGTGTTAGTATTTGATTTTGTCTCAAAACTAATATATTATATGTCACTTGA
>CANPYQ010000038.1 GCA_947588865.1 uncultured Bacilli bacterium | reverse complement strand
GCAGAAACATATACAATAGAAGTAATAGCAAATTATGATGCAAGAGATGGAAAAGAACATAAAGAAGAAGTTCTTACGACATCAAATCCTGTTGTTGTCCCTATAACAACAAAGATTGTGGAAAGTGAATTTAATCCATATCCAAAAAAGAAAGAGCAAATGACAATTAAATACACCATAGAAGATAACACAGATAAAGATGTTACAGCAATTTATATTAATGGTATTAAAGCAGATGTAACAAAGCTAGAAGATAACATTTATGCAGTAGCCTATGTTGCTCCATCAGAACATGGAAAGAACACTATTAATGCTTCTAAAGTATGTTATGGTCAGGAAGAATTAGAAGTAGAAAATAAAATTGATGAAATCGATGTGTTAAAAACAAGACCATATTACTTAAATACGAAAGAAGAAGATTTTGAAATTATAGAAAATTATGCAGATAAATCAATCACTGTTAAATTTACAGTAAAAGATCCTGATAATGCAACATTAGAAGGAAAAGAGCAAGAAGGATTTGTGGCATTGGGATATGGTAAATTTATGGATGCAACCGGAAATAAATATCCAACCTATACAATAAATGAGCCAACAGAAATAACATTTACAAATGTAGATACAGAAAAAGTGTATATGTTACATATATATGCACCTTCCTTTGACCTAGACTCTAATCCAAATGATTCTAATAATCATTATGTGAGTACAGAAAATGGGGGAAGAACTATTTTAAGATGCGGAGCATTCTTGAAAAAACCATCTGAAATCGATGTTCATAATATAACAGCAAAAACAGACTCAAAAGATACAACTCAATATTTAAATAAAAATGAGAAATTTAAATTATCTTTTGAAGCAAAAACAATAACAGCAAATGTGGGTGGAACAACTTCAGAGTACTATCCAGAGTATGTTCGTATAAAAGAGGAAGGTAAATCAGAAGAAGAAAGAACATTTAAAGTTGTTAAAGATGACAATCAATATATAACGGAACAAGAACTTAATGGATATGAAACATCAGGGGTAAAAGAAATAGAAATAGAAAGTGTTATTCTAAGCAACAATGAAGTAATTCCTATGACAGATAAGAAATTACAAGTAGATATATTGAAAGATGTACCAACAGTTTCCGATTTTACCGTAAATACAGAAGGGGAAAAGGCAAAAGCAATCTTTAGCCTAACCGATACCGATGATGCTTTTGTTGATGGAAAGATTATCATTAGAAATAAAGCAGATAATACAACACAAGAAATTACTTTAATTAAAGGTGATGAAGGCATTGTAAAAGAGTATGATTTAGATTTAAAAGTATTTGAAGAATATGAAGCAAAACTCGAAATAAATTATGATTTAGATTCTAATACTTTAAGTACACAATCCGACAATACCGGAACATTAGAAAAAATGGTAGAAAATGTTGAAATTATCAAACCATATAATCTTGTAATAAGTGAATTAGAACTAAAAGAAGTTAACCTTAATACGGAAACAATTACATTAGAATTTACAAGTACAAATGCTTCTAAACATCATATATCTAGTGTTAAATTAGAAGGCAACGATGAGTCTTTTGATGTAAGCTATGATGAAGAGAGTAATAAATACACACTAGAATTACTATATACTGGTGGAGAAAGAGAAACAATTACTATAAAAGAGGTTACTTTAGATAATGAAAGACAAGATGTTGTTACTCTAGAAGAAAAAGCAAGTATAGTAATATTTAAAGATGCACCTACAGCACAAAGTGTAACAGCTACATATGAAAGCCAAGAAAAATCAATAAATGTAGGATTTACTATTAAAGATAATGATAATACAGTATCAAAAGTTTATGCTAAATTAATTAGTCCAAATGGAGAAGAGACAATAAATGAAGTTACTCTAAAAGAAAAAGTAGGAGAAACTAAATTTGAAAATATAGAAAAAGCAGGAACTTATAAAGTAGAAATATTAGCAGATTTTGATAGAGCAGATGGAAAAGAACATGTAAAAGAAGAATTAGAAAAAGAAAATACTATATCAGATGAAATAGTAGTTGATATTAAAGTAAATTCAATTACAACTAAGAAACTTTCAAATAAGTTTCCAGAAAAAGATGAAATCGTAGAAATAACTTACGATATAGAAGATAATACTGATGAAAAAATAACAGCAATAGAATACGAATCATCTCACATAACAAATACTGTTGAAGAAATCGATGGAAATTATAAAGCAGTACTTGGAAAAGAATTTACTTCTAGTTCAGGTGTAAGAACACTTGAAGTTAAAAGAATACACTATGGAGAAAGAACAGTAGATGTAACTCATAATGGAGATAAGATAGACATATTAAAGAGTAGAATTACATTTAATGAAGAAACATTTAAGTCTGTAGAAGATTTAGCAAAATCTACTATTGCATTCTCATTTGAAATAATAAATCCAGATAATGCAACTTTAGATGGAACTGCTAAAGTAGGAGAGGATATTAGAGAATTTTCAAATACTCAAAATACATTATTATTTAATGTAGAGAAAAATAAACAGTTAGAATTAATTATAAATGTAAAATATGATAGAGATACAAATCAATTAGAAGAAGATGAAGAGAATCATATTGAAACTTTAACAGTGAAAAAAGAATTTTCTCTAATAGAAGATGTAAAATTTGACTTAGATAATATATTTACAAGCAAATATGATCCAGCAACAGGAATTGAAACAAAGACACAATATTTTAATAAAGGTGAGGGATTTAGAGTAGGATTTAAACCAATTACAAATCTTGAACTTAAAGTAACTCATGCAACAATCAATGGAACAAAATATGAAGCAACAGAAAGAGAAAATGAAGAAGAGATAGAAAATCTTGATGGATATTATGTACAAGTAAACGCACCAGATAATGAAAAAGGTGTTAAAGAATTAGTGATAGAATCAGTTACTTTATCAGATGGAAGAGATATAACTTTTGAAAATAAAAAAATACAATATGAAATATTAAAGGATAAACCTAAGATAAATTCATTTAATATAAGCAATGATGGAACTAAAGCTACTATAACACTTGATGTATCTGATCCAGATGAAGCTTTAACTGATAAAGCAAGAGTTATAATTACTGATGAAACTGCAGATGAAGAAAATAAAGTAAAGTTTAATCAAAACTTTACTAGTGGATTAAATACATTTGAATTTACAGCAGAGCTTAATAAAGAATATTTAGTTAAAGTTATAAATGGTTATGACTTAGATTCAAATGAATTAAATAAAGATGGTGAAAACTTAAATGAGCATGAAGATGAATATACAAAACAATCTTTAATGATTGGAGATAGAGCAAAATTTGCTGCAGTTCATGTAACTATTCCAAGCATTGTAACAGATAAAGATGAAAATGTAGTTTTAACTTTTGAAAATGCTTACCAATCAATTTATGATGTAGAAGAAGCTACTATAAATGGAAAAACATACACTGTAGAAAAAGAGAATAATGTATATAAAGTAGTGCTAAATAAGAATAAACAAAAAGGAGACCATATAATACAATTTGAGTCAGTAAAACTTTCAAATGATTTTACATTTGAAGTAAATAGAAACTTAAAATACTTATATGAAAACGAAAAACCAGTAGCTGAAAACATTAAAATAGAAGAACATCGTACAGAAAATAAAGTAAAAGTTACTTTTGAACTAAAAGATAAGGATAATGCAACTCAAAAATTATATGCAAGATTATTAAATAGTACAGATACTAAATTAGAAGAAGTTCAAATAGAAGAGGATGCTACAGAAGCAGAATTTTCACTTCCAAAAGCATACAAATATAGTGTTGATATAGTAGCAGATTATGATAAAGGTAATGGAACATCATATGAAAATATTGTAATTGGTAATAACGTTCATGAAGTAGGACCAGTTGTTACGATAGAAAGCTGTACGCCAGAATCTAAATTCGTTCAAAAAGGTGGAAAGGTTAATCTAGAATATAAAATTAATACTAATATTGATGAAGATGTAAGATTATTTAGAATAAATGGTTCTACATATGATGTAGATAGAATAGATGATAATACATATAAAGTATTATATGACAAGATAGGCGATCAAGGTGGAAAATTAGACTTAGAAGTACAACAAATTAAATTTACAAAAACAATGTATGAATTAAAACAAGTTTATACATCTTCAGTAGAAGTTTTAAAGAATAAACCAGAAGTATCATATTTAGAGGCAGAAAAAAATGAAAATGATAAAATAGACATTTCTTTAAAAATGATAGATGATGATAGTTCTATTATAGATAAAAATGTTGATATAAAAATATTAGATTCTAATAATAGTGAAGTATATAAAGAAGATAAAATAAACTTAGATAAAAATGGCATTTATAATAAAACAATAGATGTTCTACAATTTGATACAGATTATAAAGTAGAAGTTTTTGCAGATTATGATTTGGATGGTTCAGTATCAGGAAACAATAATGAGCATACAGATGTAAAATTATCTGAAAAATCATTTAATGTTACAAACAATGTAGATTATAATTTTAAATTTGAGAATTTCTCTTTAGAATTTGAATGGTTTGGAGCAATTGCTTATCCTGGTTCACCATTAAGTTTGAAATTTACAAGTACAAATAGTTCTCAGTATAAAGTGCAATCAATAGTATTAAACGGAGTAGGATATAATGCTACACTAAGTAATGAAAAAACAGGAGAATATTTAATTTCAGACTTTATTCCAAAAGATAAATATGGTATTCATACTGTAAAGGCAGAAAAAGTAATATTAAGTAATGGTAAATCTTTTGATATAAGTGACAAGGATGCAAGTATTGAGTATGAAGTAATTGGTGATTATCCAAAAGCTATTGTTTTATCAATGGAAGAGGATACTGAAAGAGGTAAATTACATATAACTTTTAAAATCATAGATGATTACGATGCAATTAAAGAAGGAAAAAATGTAAAAATATCAATATATAGCAGTGATGCTAAAGAACCATATGATACTGTAGAGGTTAAGGAAGATGCTACAGAAGTAGACCTTAATACACCACTTACTGCTAAATATATTATAAAAATTACTGCAGATTCTGAAATATCACAGCTTATGCCAATGCTTAATGAAGAAAATAAGTTATTGACTGAACAGGAATTTGAAGCAAGTCAAAGTACAGTAATTACAGAAGTTACACCGGATACATATTATCCAGAAAAAGGTTCAATATTTGGAGTAAATTATAAAATATTAACATTAAATGATAAAAAAGTAGTTGCCTTAACGATAAATGGTGAAAGATGCGCTGCTGATGAAAATGGAAAAAATATTTACAAATCATATATTGCAGCAAATAATGAAGCAGGCTTAATGAAATTCGAAACATCTACAGTAGAATTTGAAGATGGTTCAACAGCTGATTTTAAAGTATCAGGTGAAGTAGAAGTAATAAAAGAAGTTCCAACAATAACAGATTTTGAAAGAGTAGATAATATAGAAGAAAAATCTACAAAACTTACATTCAATGTAAATGATACTGATAATCTAATAAAAGATGGTGGAACATTCCAGGGAAGCATTAATGGTAAAAAAATAGACTTAAAAGTTGGTCAAAATACAATGGAATTTAATGACTTAATTCCTAATACTAATATTGCATTTAACATTACAGGTACTTATGACTTAGATACAGATATGTTTAATGATAAAGTAGAAAAAGATCAAAATAACTATGTAAATAATAATATATTTACAGTACAATTCTTATTTAGTGATAATAATGGCTTATATAAAGTTACAGGACTAGAAGCTCAAAAAGATAATAAGAAAAATACATATTTTGAAAAAGACGATGAAGTAAGACTAAAATTTAACTTTATGTGGGTAGACGATACTTATGTAGAAAAAGCTAAAGTTAATGGAAAAACATATGATGTATATAAAAACGAAGAAGATTATATTGTAGTATTAGATAAATATACAGAAACAGGAAAGCATGATCTAAAACTAGAAAGTATAAAATTAAGTAATGGTAAAGAAATTCCATTTGAAAACTATGTTGTAAATATTGAAACTTTAAAAGATAAACCAACAATGAGTAAACTTACATATGATGACACAGAAAATGAAGTTTCTCTAAATATTACAATATCAGATGAAGACAAAGCTATAAAGCAAAATGAAAAACTTAATATTGAAGTATTGAATGAAAAAAATAATACTGTTTATACTGGAGATCTAGAAGTAGGAGAAAATACAGTTAAATTTAATAAAGATGAAAGCGATAGATATTCTATTAAAATTAAAGCTTCTTATGATAGAGATTCAAATGAAATAGAGCAGAATAAAAATGAAGTAGAAGATGACGTAATTGCTTCTGAAAATATTAATATAAAAGAACGTAAATACGAATTAAAAGATATTAAAGATATTACAGTATATGAATTTAAAGAAGACGGAAGTGTTGGTAAAGCAGATACTATAAAAATAAGCAAAATAGAAAGTAACATAGAAAATTATTTAGTAAAAGTTGATATGAAATCATTACCAGCATATTATGGAAAAATAGAAGGATATAAAGAGAATAATGGTAAATTAGTGCTTACATTAAATGGTGAAAATATAATTACTTATAATGGAGAAAGTGCTAATGAAAAATGCGAAGTAGTTTATGGAACTATAGATGAAGATACTGCTACAAAAGAAAATCAATATTCTGCAAATAATAACAATATAAAAGAAAATCTTTATATTCCAGACTATGATAGAATTACAAAATTAAATGGATTTACTGAAGAAAAACTTACACTATATCATAACTTAAATAAATTAATGCCATTCTTTGATGCTAAATATTTAGTAAGAGATGGTGAAAAGTTTGATAAAAATCATAAGCTAAATCAAAAAACTATAAAAGATGTAATTGCTGTAGATAAAAATGGAAATGCACAAATTGCAGTTACAACTGACAATTATAAAGACATAACAAGCATAAAAGTAGTATTTAACGATGATGAACTTGAAAATTATGGTGTTAAGTTTAATGAATTCCATAATGGAATTACTTCATATATTATTCCTGAATTAGGAATTGAATATAACTACAACAATTATGTTATGAAAGCAGATGCAAGAGTTATAAAGACATTAAAAGATTCAATTAGTAAATTTAATTATAGAACTGACTTAGATGTATTAACAAAAGAAAGTGATAGCAGAATTTACAGAGAATATTATGATGATACAGTATCAAAGACCGAGTTAGATGACTTTATTATAAAATTACTTATCAGCAAAAATATAAATGTAGTAACAGAAAATGATGTAT
Source organism: uncultured Bacilli bacterium (assembly GCA_947588865.1). Taxonomy (GTDB): domain Bacteria; phylum Bacillota_I; class Bacilli_A; order RF39; family UBA660; genus UMGS1613. The sequence continues at coordinate 3,634 of CANPYQ010000038.1, read as the reverse complement.
ATAATGAATTAATAAAAGATGAATTACCAAAAGAAACTACTTTAATGAAATGGATGTATGCATATAATTATATACATCGTTGGTATTCATTTGATATAGATGGTTTAAAAATGAGTGATGTATTGATGTTTAAAGGAAACTTGTTAAATAACCCATCAACTATTGAAGATATATCAGAGGATGTTATAAGTGGTAATATAGCAACTGATAAAACAGGAGATTTTTATAAAGATAAAATAGCAAAATATACTGGTCAAGATACAGTATTTGCGTTTATAAAATACTTTGTATCAAAATATGCTAAAGATAAGAATATAGAAACATGGTATAGAGATAATGTTCCAGGAGTTGTAGTTGAAGCAGAATGTACAAATAAAGAAGTAAAATATTCTTTATGGCATAATTTAAGTGTAAATGAAGGAAAATACAATAAGTATATACTTGTACTTTTAACACTTCCAGATGATGCGGCATATATAATTTCAAATCCAACATCTATACTATTTGGATCACAAAGGACATACGTAAAAGATCCTAATAATCCAATACAAAGAGCTCAATTACAAGCCTTAGCAGAAGGCTTTGCAGCAAATGTATCAAAATTCTTCTCAACAATATCTACATTTACATCTATTGAAAGAATGAATAATATGAGTACAGTACACATGGATACATTATTCACTTATGTAGATGACGGTACAAATTCAAGAAAAGTGCAAAAAGCTCTAACAACACAAGAGCCATTCCATAAGAATTTCTGTGAAGTATTAAATGACTGGACAATATTAAAAGGAGCTGGAGCATATTCTGGAGGAGGAAGTGTATACTTTGTTTACGAAGATGCATTACGTGCATATTCAGTATGGACTCACGAAAATGCTCACTTAGGAGCTTTCCAAGGATTACTATGGGGTATAACTAGAGCTGGAATACTAAATGAAGATATGCCAGATGGAAATATAACTCAAGGATCAGGAGATGGCGGAATTAGCTTTAACTTAACTTATGATTATGACAAAAATGCTTTAGTAACTACAAACTTAACAACAGAAAGAATAGACACTCCTGAAAAAATGAAAGACTTTTATAGTAAATTAGTTGATACAAATGATTTCTTAGATTATGTTGAAGCAAAAGCTTTCTTAAAATTAAGTGCTGATGAACAATCTAAGCTATGCTTACAAGTATCTTATCCAAATGCATCTGATACTGCAGGTGGAAGCGTAACAAGAGTAGAAAAGATAAGTAAAGAAGCAATTGAAAATATGCACTTAAAAACTGTACATGATTTATGGACTAATAAACTACTTATGATGCCTGGTGTATCAGCAAGAAGCTTCTCACCAAGCTTATATGGTGGAGATTCAATTTATACAAGACACTGGTATCAACCACATAATGATAATGGAAGACCTGATTCATATAGCTTAAAATGGTTAGCATTCGAATTAATTGCAACAGGTGGATATGATAAAGGATATAGATATTGGTATGGAAGCGATGGAGGAAGAATAAAAAATGATTTACAAGCATTACAAGCTATTACCAAAAATGACAGCATGACATTTGAACAATATAAAATTAACAGATATCAAAAAATGCAAGAAAACTGGAGTAATATGAAATTCTTTAATGCAGACGAGGTACAAAATGAATACCTAGAAGCATTAAGAAAAGATGCAGAGACAAATGATATTAATCTTACAAATAGTACCGCTGTTAAGAGAAAATATTATTATATGATAAAACAAGGGACAGATGACTTTAGACAAGAAGTGTTTAACTATGTACCAGAAAAGAAGGAATCTAATGAACATGTTTCTACTGCAAAAGAATTTATAAACTTATGTAAGTCACAACCAAGTAGTACAATTTATTTAGACGATGATATTAATTTATCTGAGTACACTACCGGAAATGCTATTGTAACTAATGCATTTACTGGAACAATAGAAGGACAAAATCATACCATAACAGGACTTAGATTACCATTATTTGCTTCATTAACAGGAGCAACAGTAAAAGATTTAGTGATAGATAATTCAAATGTAATAGTAAAATCTACAGACGTTGGTACACTAGCTAAAACAATTACCAATACGACATTAAATAATATTGTTGTTGAAAATGCTTTAATCAGTTCAAAAAATAATAAACATGTTGGTTCTTTAGTTGGCTCTGCATATGGTTCTAATATCAAGGATTGCCATGTTACTAATGCAAATGTGTTTGGAGCTAATAGAACAGGCGCTCTTATAGGATATGCAACCAATATTAGTACTATTGAAGAATGTAGTGTGAATGCATCAGTAACAGCAAGTGGAGATGCATCAGCATTATTTATAGGACAATGTGACAATTCAACTATTAAAAACTGCTATGCAATTGGAAATATTAGTGCATCAAATACAGCAAATTATATTGGTGGACTTGTAGGATGGGCTGAAAATACATCAATACACAATAACTTTGTAAAAGTTTCAATCTCTGCTGGTAGCAGTAAATCTGGTGTATTTAGTGGAACAATGAGAGGAACATTATTTGATGTACAAAATAATATTTCTATAGCAAATAATCTATCAAATAATAATACAGGGTTATTTGATAATGATACAGGTGTAAGTACAATGAATAATAGCAGTACATTTAAAAACAATTACGAAATATCTAATGGAAGTACTGGCAAATCAAGCAAAACGAGAGGAATCAATGAAGATACTGTGAAAGATATTTCATTAACGAAAATGACAAAACAGTTTATCAAAGAAACATTACATTGGGATGAGACTATATGGAATTTAGAACCTCTTGATAATGGTAATTTACCAAGATTAAAAAATCATGATCCAAATAAAGATAATACTATATCCATAACAGCAATGAATAAAACTATAAAAGTACATGCATCAGATGAGTTAAAAGGTAAGGATAAAGAAGTTGTCAATACTATGGAAAATACGGTAGATCAAGCAAATACAATAGAAACAAATATCATCAATGCTACAAACGAAGTAAACATTACAAATACACTGAATGAAACAAAGACAAACATAATGACCAATGATACTGTAGATAAAGAAAATAAAGAAAAAGTAACGAGTAGTATAATGAATAGTATAGAAACAACGGAATAAAAAAATAGAGTGCTAATTAAAGCACTCTATTTTTTTAGAATTAAAAACTAAGTCGGGAAAAAGTCGGGAAAATAAAAAAACTGTAAGAAAACAATTTAATGTTTTCTTACAGTATCAATACTTTTGGTGAGCCAGACCAAAATTATATTTTTTATTGTATTTTTGTTATATTTTTATTATATATACATTACCTTTTAAATGCTTATAAATTCAATATTATACTTTCATTATATTTTAGTTATATATACATTATATTTTTATTATACACTCTTATTGCATTATTTATTGCATTATTTTATACCCTACCTGCCCCTATATTTCAAATCTCTCCTATGGGCATTTAGGTCAAAGGATTAAGCAAATTTTTAATAAAAAAGATAAAAATTCCTAACTATAGAATTATAAATTGTGAAGTCGAAGGAACAATAAGAAATGGATATTTAATTATTGCAAACACAAATATTCCAATTAAAGCTGAATACAAAGATGCTTTTTGTAAA
>CANPYQ010000037.1 GCA_947588865.1 uncultured Bacilli bacterium | reverse complement strand
GTCCTTAATGCTTATCTACTTAGTAGATAATTGATTATTTTATACTTTGGGGTCACGATGTCTTGACAAAAGTTATATAGTAGATAAGATATACTCGATTTTTTTATTTATAAATGTTATAATAAAATTATAGGTGATGATATGGAAAAAATAATTATGGTAGATGGAAATAATTTACTTTTTAGAAGTTTTTATGCGACTGCTTATAATGGTAATTTTATGAAAAATTCTAAAGGATTTCCAACTAATGGTTTATTTGGATTTGCTAATATGATAAATAAAATAATAACAGAAGAAAAGCCTACATATATTGTTGTTGCTTTTGATAAAGGCAAAACGTTTAGACATGAAAAGTATGATTTCTATAAAGATGGTAGAAGTGAAACCCCTGAAGAATTAAAAATACAATTTCCAATTGCTAAAAAAATGTTGGATGCTATGGGAATTAAATATTTTGAAATAGATAATTATGAAGCAGATGATATAATTGGAACATTTGCTAAATATTGTGATATGGATGAAAATTATGATGGTTTAATTATAAGTAGTGATAAGGACTTATTACAATTAATTTCTAAACACGTAGAGATGAAACTACTAAAAACTAAGGATTATATCAGATACAATGAAAACTCTTTTAAGGAAGACTGGGGAATTGATCCAATAAATATAATAGATTTAAAAGCTTTAATGGGTGATTCTAGCGATAATATTCCAGGTGTAAAAGGAATAGGTGAAAAAACAGCTTTAAAGTTATTACATCAATATAAAACATTAGATGGGATATATGAAAATATAGATAGCATTAAGGGAGCAACTAAAGATAAACTTGTAAATGATAAGGATAATGCGTATATGAGTTATGAAATTGCAACTATTTGTAGAGATGTTCCTATGGATATAAAAATATCTGATATTAAATATCTTGGGCCTAATTCAAATTTGGCAGATATTTATAAAGAATTAGAGTTTTACTCTCTTTTAAAAAATATAAAAAATGAATTAGTATTTGAAACAGAAGATATAGATTTTAAAGTAGTAAATGATGTTAGTGAAATAAATATTACTGATGCTACTGCTATATATTTAGAAGTCGATGAGTCAAATTATCATATAGGAAATCTTGTTGGTATGGGAGTATATAATGAAAACAATGCCCTTTTTATACCAGCTGAAGTATTAAAGAAAAATCCTAAATTTTTAACCAGTGTAAAGTTGTATACGTATGATTATAAAAAAACACTTGTAGTTTGCAATAAAAACAGTATCGATATTAAGAATGTTGTATTCGATACGGCTATTGCCGCTTATTTACTCGAATACAATATAAAAGATGATATTGCATATCTTTCAAATCAATTAGATTATAAATTACCATTTTTGATGAATATAAGGCAAGAAAACTTAGATATAAAAGAAATATGTGTAGGGAGAGCTAAATTTATATATGATACTCGTGAAAAGTTGGAATGTGCCTTAAAAGAAAAAGATATGTATAAATTATTTAGTGAAGTTGAAATGCCTTTAAGCGAAGTATTAGCGGATATGGAGTATACTGGTTTCAATGTAGACAAAAGAAGACTTATGGATATGGGTGAGGAATTAAAAATTAAAATAGAACTTCTTACTAAAGATATATATAATTATGCAGGTGGGCAGTTTAATATTGCGTCCACTCCACAATTAGGTGAAGTATTATTTGAAAAATTGGGCCTTCCTCATAAAGGAAAGAAAGGTAGAAATGGTTATTCAACAGCTGCAGATGTACTTGAAAGAATAAAAGATAAACATCCAATAGTAAACTTAATATTAGAATATAGGTTTATTACTAAACTTTATACAACATATATAGAAGGTTTAATTGGATTTATAAGGGATGATGGAAAAATACACACAATCTATCAACAAACCTTAACTCGTACAGGGAGACTTTCTAGTATTGAGCCAAATCTTCAAAATATACCAATTAGAAATGAATACGGAAGATTGATTAGAAAGGCTTTTATGCCAAGCAAAGATTCAATTATAGTAAGTGCAGATTACTCACAAATAGAGCTTAGATTATTTTCTTGTTTAGCAAATATTGAAGCTTTAAAAAATGCTTTTAATAATAATATAGATGTTCATACTAAAACAGCCAGTGATATATTTAAAGTACCAATTGAGGCTGTAACTAAAGATATGAGAAGGGTAGCTAAAGAAGTTAATTTTGGAATAATCTATGGAATAAGTGGATTTGGACTTTCTGAAAATTTAAATATTGGAACAAAAGAAGCAACAAAATTTATAAATGATTATTATGACACATATCCTGGCATTAAAACATATAAAGAAGTTGCTATAAAGAAAGCTCATGAAGATGGATTTGTTAAAACTATATTTGGAAGAATTAGAACTATTCCTGACTTAAATGATAAAAATTTTATGATTAGGAGGGCAGCAGAGAGAATTGCTTTAAATACACCAATACAGGGAACGGCTGCCGATATTATTAAAATAGCTATGGTAAATTTATTCAAAGAATTTAAAAAAAATAATTTGAAAAGTAAGATATTAGTTCAAGTACACGATGAACTTGTTGTCGATTGTTTGAAGGAAGAATTTGAAACGGTAACTTATCTTATGAAAAAAGTTATGGAAAATGTAATCGATTTAGGAGTATCTCTTATAGTAGATGTAGAATATGGTGATGATTGGTATCAAGCTAAGTAATTTATTTGACATTTGAAAAAAATTATGTATAATAATTGAAGGTGATTCAAATGAAAACAAAAAATTTTATTCAAGTTGAGAGTTTTGAAGAAATACCAATAGGATATATAAAAGTAAATAATAATAGTAGTTATTTTTATATTTCAATATTAGATAATAATTTTATTGCAATAGAAAAACTTAATTTAGCAACAATTATCAATTATAATGGTATTGATAGAATTTTATGTGAAAAATATTATTATGATGTTATAAATGGTAATATTATTTTAAAAGTAAATTCTATATATTCATTAGATGATGGTAAACAAATATTTTCTGATAAAGAAGAAAATGTTAATATAATTCCATTAAGTAAAATTTTAAATTTAAGTGAAAATACTAGTTCATATCTTTTTCTGGATGATGTGAAGGCAATAGTAGATTTTAAAGTGGAGAAACCAAAAATTCATAGAAAAACTTATTTTTAAAAGAAAAGAGTTCAAAATAGAGCTCTTTTTTTAAAAATAATAATTATTGTATAAATTTATAAATATTCCTAATATAGAATTAATAAGTGTAAAACTTAAGAAAACAATAGATAATATTAGCCCTGCAACAGCTTTACTTTTATTTTCATTTGAATTCATACCTTTAGTACTGAAAACTAATCCACATATTCCAACAGGATATCCAAATAATGGGATAATCCATGCAATAATTGATACTAATCCTAATATAAAACCAATTAATGCATTTTTATCAGTTTTATCTATTAATTGGTTATTTTGTTTAATATTCATACCACAATTTGAACATATATATTCATCTTCCGTTAATTTTTTACCACAATTTGAACAATACTTGTACATATACTCCTCTTTTACTAGTCTTATTATATCATATTTAATAATTCATAACAAATGTGTTAATATTATTTATAATTTTTGATAAAAAGCATTTATTTATTTTAAAAAATGTAGTAAAATTGATATAGTGATTATAGAGGTGGGTAAATGGGATTATTTAACAAATTTAAAAATATATTTAACAAAAAAGATAAAGAAGAAATAGAAGTATATGATAAAGGCCTTGAAAAAACTAGAAAAGAATTTGTAAATAAGATAAATTTTTTAAATAGTAAATACAAAAAAGTTAGTAATGAGTATTTTGATGAGTTAGAAGAAATACTTATAATGGCTGACATTGGAGTCAATACAGTTATGGATTTTATCGATAAATTAAAATATAGAGTAAAACACGAAAATATTATAGATACACAGGACTTGAAAGAAGTAATAATAGATGAGATGTTTATAATTTATGTAAATAATCAAATTGTGGTAAATAAGATAAATTATAATGATAATGGGCCAACTGTTATCTTGTTTGTTGGAGTTAATGGAGTTGGTAAGACTACAACTATAGGTAAAATTGCCTATAAATTAAAAAATGAAGGTAAAAAGGTTATGCTTATTGCAGGAGATACCTTTAGAGCTGGAGCAATAGAACAATTAAAAGAATGGGGTAGACGTACTGATTCTAAGGTTGTTTTTAGTGAATCTAAAGACCCATCTAGTGTAGTATATGATGGTATAAATGAGGCTATAAATGATTCTTATGATGTTGTTTTAGTTGATACGGCAGGAAGACTACAAAACAAAGTTAATTTAATGAATGAATTGGAAAAAATGAATAAGGTAATTAGTAGACTTATAAAAAATGCTCCTCATGAAACGCTACTTGTAATAGATGCAACTACAGGACAAAATGGAATATCTCAAGCAAAAAGTTTCAAAGAAATTACAAATATTTCAGGTATAGTTTTAACAAAATTAGATGGTACTGCCAAAGGTGGAATAGTTCTTGCAATAAAAGAATCAGTTGATATTCCAGTTAAATTTGTAGGACTTGGTGAAAAAGAAAATGATTTAAGGGTATTTGATATTGAAAAATACATATATGGTTTATTTAAGGATATGTGAGGTAATTATGAATATAAAAATAGTTGATTTAAAAGAGTATAGTTCTAAAGAAGTGGGGTTACTTGTACAAGTAGTACTAACTGAGCTTATGATAATATTTGCAATTATTAATATAATAAGTGACGCATTTATGCCTGCTTTTTATGCAATAATTACTATGATAATGTTTACAATGGCTTATAATAATAAAAAATTTTATAAAAAAAAATATATGACACCGATTTACATAATAGTAGGTTTATTTGTAGCTATAACGACACTTGTGGAGTATGTATTTTAATGAATATTTATTATGTAGAACTTTTTGATTATTACGAAGCAAAAAGAATACTTCATTGATTATTACTTTAATAATTTAACTTTGCAAGAGATTGCTGATAATAACAAAGTGAGTCGTAATGCTGTTCATAAAAATATAAAAGATATATTACAAAAACTGGACTATTATGAGGAAAAACTTAATTTGTATAGTAACAAGAAAAAAATAGAAGATTTAATAAAAGACATAGATATAGATATAAAAAGAAAAATAGAAGAATTAATATAGGGTGATAAAATGTTTGGAAAAATAGTGTATATTAGTGATAGTGTAGCGCATATTTCAATACCAAGTGGTACTCCGGTAAATATAGATTTGATGAATATGCATATTATCTTTCAAGATGGTGAAAGAAGAGTTTTAGGTGAAGTAGAGGATGTATCTGAATCAATAATAAAAGTCCATTTTTTGGGTGTTATAGAAGGTAATACATTTATAGGTGGTGTACTTATAAAGCCAACTTTAGAGTCAAAAATAAGATTAGTTACAGAAGAAGAACTTAATTTAATTACAGGTACTGATGAAGATGGAATGTTTAAATTGGGTGTTAGTCCACTTTATAATGATAAGCCGATATATGTAGATATAAATGATCTTTGTAGCAATCATTTGGCTATATTTGGTAATACAGGTAGTGGTAAATCTTATGGAGTGGCAAGTTTTATACAAAGTTTATTTTATAATCAAAATTTTAATCCATTTAGAGCTAATTATATGATATTTGATGCTTATGGAGAATATCATAATGCTTTTGAAAGGTTAAGTGAAGTTAATCCTAATTATCAATTTAAATATTTTACAACAAACAAGGACGATAAGAATGGTGAGTTAATACGAATACCATTATGGTTACTGGATATAGATGATTTTGCTCTTCTTCTAAATGCTGAAAAACATTCACAATTACAAATAATTGAAAAGATGATTAAACTTGCTAGAATTATTTCACAGAATACTGAAGATTCAATAAAATATAAAAATCATTTGATTGCTAAAGCTATACTTGATACTTTATATACAAATCAAACTTCGGCTAGTAAGAGAAATGATATATTTACAATAATTTCTGGCTGTCAAACGGAACAGTTTAATTTGGAAGCTCCAATAGAGGGAGTAGGATATGTAAGAAAGTTTAGGGAATGTTTTACGATAGATAGGAGTGGTGATTTTACTGAAAGTGTTTTAATAACACAGTATATTACCAGTTTTATTGATGAATCATTGGATAATTACGAAGCACCTAATGATCATGCTTTTCAATTGGATACACTTCAAAAGGCATTAGATTTTACATTAATAAGTGATGGATTTATTAGAAATGATAAGCTTTATGACGAAGCTACTACTTTAAAAGTTAGATTACATTCTATAGCTATTAGTGAAAATAGTGTATTCTTCAATTATCCTGAATACATAGATTTAAATGGATACATAGCTAGTTTGGTTACTAAAAATAGTAGGAAGTCTCAAATAATAAATTTTAACTTGGAAGATACTGACGATAGACTTTCTAAGACTATAGTTAAGATATATTCTAAGATGTTATTTAATTTTACTAAACATCTTCAAAATCGTGGTGCGGTGCCATTTCATATATTACTTGAAGAATCACATAGATATGTACAAAATGATTCTGATAACTTTTTACTTGGATATAACATATTTGAAAGAATTGCTAAAGAGGGAAGAAAGTTTGGGCTTATACTCAATTTAGTATCCCAAAGACCAGTCGAACTTTCAGAGACTGTTATATCTCAAATAAGTAATTTCTTGATATTTAAAATGACACATCCAAGAGATTTGGAATATATTAAAAAAATGTTACCTAATATGAGTGCAGAAATAATGGAAAAACAAAAAAGTTTACAACCAGGAATGTGTGTAGCTTTCGGAAGAGCCTTTAAGGTTCCTATGATTATAAAAATGCCACTTCCTAAACCAGAACCTCATAGTAGTAATGTTAATGTAGTAAGTATATGGCAAGGTAGATAGATTTATCTACCTTCCACATTTTTATTATAACTATATTTTATAATATTTATATAGTAAGTGGTGAGTTATGAAAAAAATATTTATTTTTTTAATTATTTTTTTCTTATTAATTGGCAATTGTATTGCAGAAGAATTAGATTTTAATTCAAAATATATATATGCATATAATCTGTCTGAAGATAAAATAATGTTTGAGCAAAATTCGGATGAAGAAATAAAAGTTGCAAGCTTAACTAAAATTATGACAGCTATCATTGTTATTGAAAACAATAAAGATTTAGATAAATTAGTGACTATTACTAATGAAGATTTAAAGGATATGTACGAGTATACAACTGTAGGATTTCAAAAAGGTGATGAAGTAACTATTAAAGAATTACTCTATGGTATACTCCTTAAAAGTGGGTCGGACGCAGTTAACGCAGCTGTTAGAGTAACGACAGATACTGAAGAAGATTTTATAAGGCTTATGAATCAAAAAGTAAAAGAATTAGGACTTGTTCATACTTATTTTTCAAATCCAATAGGAAAAGATGAAGGTAATTATTCCAGCGTTTCAGATATAGCTAGTATTATGAAATACTGTTTAAAAAATAAACAATTTGAGAAAATTATTTCAACTCCAGAATATTATATTGAAAATTTAAATATCAATATACAAGGACCACTTTATAATAGTTTATCTAAATATAAAGTAGATACATCTTTGATAACTGGAGCAAAAACGGGATTTACTAATTTGTCTAAACATTCAATGGTATCTTTTTCAAAAAAGGATGATTTAACATACATAGTTGTTACTTCTTTTGCTGATAGCTATAAAAATTTACTTGAAGATACAAATAAATTGTATAATTATTTGTTTAATAATTATGTTTATAAAAATTACAATATAAATTTTGATATAGATATAGAAAATGGAAAAGAAGAAAAATATAATATAAATTTAGATACCAAACTTTATTTAGATAAAAACTATGATGAATCATTAATAAAATATAAATATGATGGAATTAATAAAATTAACTTACTTGTAAAAAAAGGTTATAAACTGGGTACGGTGTCAGTATATTATGATAAAGATTTAATTAAGAAAATTGATATTAAATTAAATAAAGATATTGAATATAAACCTAAAGTATATTTTAAAATAATAATAACCTTATTAATAATATTTATAAGCATATTTTTAATATTTAAAAATAAAAAAATTGTATTAAATAGATTAAAAAAGATAAATAGTAGAAGCTCTATAATTAAAAATAGTGAAATAGAAAAAATAAATATATTGGAAAAGACAACAGATATTAACTTATTTTTTAGAACATTTAAAAATTTTAAGTGTAATAATAAAGAAAAAGAAAGATTAGAACATGATTTTATAGATAGATGTTTTCAAAGTATAGATTTTAAAAATAAATTTGAATTGAATAAATTAAATTCAAATTTATTCTCACATAAGAGTGAAATGTGTTTAGAAACTATAAAATATTGCAAAAAGCTTTTTAAATATTGTACTGATGAATATATTAATGTTAAGTAGAATATTTATATTATAATTACAAGTGAATAAGTAAATAAAACTACATTAAAAATGCATAAAAAGATAGACAAAACTATTCTTTTTTTTATATAATATATAAAGGTGATAAAATGTTTGAAAATTTAGGAGATAGATTACAAAATGCAGTAAACAAGATAAGAGGTTATGGGAAAATAACTGAAGATAATATTAGTGAAGTAACTAGGGAAATCCGTCTTGCTTTACTTGAAGCTGATGTTAATTACAAAGTAGTAAAAGAATTTATAAATAATGTTAAGGAAAAAGCGTTAGGTGAACAAGTAACAAAAAGTCTTAAACCAGGTGAACAATTTGTTAAAATTTTAAAGGATGAACTTGTTGAGTTACTTGGTGGAGAAAAAGAGGAAATATATACAAGTGGTAATCCTAGTATACTAATGCTTGTAGGTTTACAAGGAAGTGGAAAAACGACAACTATAGGTAAACTTGCTTTATTACTTAGAAAAAAATATAAGCGAGTTCCATTGCTCGTAGCTTGCGATGTTTATAGACCTGCTGCAATTGATCAATTAAAAACGATTGGTAAAGAACTTAATATAGATGTGTATGATGAAGGAAAAGGAAATCCCGTCGAAATTGCTAAAAATGCAATTAAATATGCTAAAGAAAATAAATTTAATTATGTTCTTATAGATACAGCTGGTAGACTTCATATAGATGAACTTTTAATGAATGAACTTAAAAATATAACTGAAGAGGTTAAGCCTAATGAAATATTACTTGTTTTAGATAGTATGGTAGGGCAAGATGCAGTAAATGTAATAGAAGGATTCAATAATGAATTACCATTAACTGGAGCAATACTTACTAAACTTGATGGAGATACAAGGGGTGGTGCAGCTTTATCTATCCGTCATTTGACAAATGTACCAATAAAATTTGTAGGTACTAGTGAAAAAATGGATGGACTTGACGAATTTTATCCAGATAGAATGGCTACTCGTATACTTGGCATGGGAGATCTTATGACAATGTTAGAGAAGGCAGAAGAAGTAATAGATGAAAATGAGGCAAAGAAAGCTGCTAAAAGAATGGAACAAGGAAAATTTGATTTAGAAGATTTTTTAAATACGTTTAAACAAATAAAAAAATTAGGACCACTTGAAGGCTTATTAAAAATGATACCTGGTGTACCAAAAGAATTAAAGAATGTTAAAATAGATCCAAAAGATATGGCACATATTGAAGCTATAATACTTTCCATGACACCTTATGAAAGAAGACATCCGGAAATTTTAAAAGCAACTAGAAAAGCGAGGATTGCAAAAGGTTCAGCAAGAAGTGTAGAAGAAGTAAATAGGTTACTTAATCGATTTGAACAGATGAAAAAAATGATGAAAATGATGAAGAATGGACATATGAAAATGCCATTTTAAATATTCTAAAACGGAATAAGTTTGAAAATCTATATAAAAAATAGATTTTTTTTATTATTAACGGTAAAAAATTATTCCATTTCTATTTTTTCATGAAAAGATTATTATTTAAATATCCATAGTTTGTACAACTATTTCAGCCTTTATTATATAACCATTTATAAGAATAATTATTAGCTTTACTATAATCACAATTATATTTATCAAAATAAATTCTAATATAATATTTATATTTTTTTGTTAAAAAAAGGAAATACGATTTTTTTGTAGAATGATATAAATGAGGAGGTGATAATATAAAAAAATATCCAATAGTTGTTCAGGATAGTGTAAAAGATTGTGGAGTATGTTGCTTGCAAATGATAATTAATTATTACGGCGGTTATGTTGATAAAACTAATTTACTTGAAATGACAAAAACAAATAAAAATGGTACAACTGCTTATCATATTAAAGATGCAGCACTTACTCTTGGATTCGAAGCTCAAGGTATTAGATGTAAATTAGATGATATAAATAAAGATAACATTATTCTACCTTGTATAGCTAGTGTTATAATTGATGACTCTTATAAACATTTTATTGTTATATATGAAATTAATTTCAAAAAACGATATTTAATTATAGGAGATCCTGCAGATAAGATAAAAAAAATTTCGTTTACAGATTTTGAAGAAATTTATAATGATGTTTTAATAACACTTTTTCCCATAAAAACTTTACCCATAAATAAAGAAATATCACAAATTAAATTTATATTTTACTTATTAAAATCACAAAAAAGAATACTTATAAATATATTTGTTTTATCCATCTTTATAACTGCTTTTTCAATTCTTACAAGCTTTTATACAGAGTATATGATTAACGGTTTAAACACATATTCTAAATTTCATTTATTATTAATTTTTTGTATCTTCTTTTCTATATATATATTAAAACTGTTATCAGATTATTTCAGAAATATATTATTATCATATATTAATCAAAAACTGGATCTTGAACTTACATTAGATATTTATAATAAAATTATAAAACTTCCTTATAGCTACTACAAAAATAGAACAACAGGAGATATATTATCTAGAATAAACGATTTAGATAATATAAGAGATATGATTAGTAAGATATCACTTTCACTTTTTGTTGATTTACCTTTAACTATATTATCTTTTATCGTATTATATATTATTAATGATATCCTATTCAAAGTAGGAATTGTAATTTTGATTTTGTATTTTATAATAATTGTTTTATTTAGAGGTGTGTTTAATGATTATATAAAAAAAATACAAATAAAAAAGAGTGAATGTACCTCATATATAATA
>CANPYQ010000036.1 GCA_947588865.1 uncultured Bacilli bacterium | reverse complement strand
TTTGTCTTTCTTTCCACCTAAATACCCATAGGCAATATTAAAAGTATTCCCGCTATTACAATACGGACAATTAGCTTTTCCCATCTAATTCCTCCAAATTCCATGAGTTTTTAAACAAAAAAGCTTTTAATTCTTGTTTTTCGACATGTGTCTTTAATCGGTGTCATTATGGGTGAATTCCTCGTATCTAAAAAAGGTATTGGATATTTAATATTATATGGGTCTCAGATATTTAATTTAAGTCTAGTTATAAGTGGTATATTTATTCTTTGTATAGTCGCTGCATTAATGTATTATATTGTTAGTTTTATAGAAAATAAACTATTAAAAAAAAGATGTTAATTCATCTTTTTTTATAAAATAATAGTTCCAATAAAATTAATTAACATACATAAAATTATACCTATAATTAAAGGAAGTATAAATGATAAAGCAGTCCATTTAATGCTTTTTGTTTCTTTGTAAATAGTAATAAGAGTTGTTGAGCATGGATAATGAAACAAAATAAATACAATCATACATAAAGCAGTTATTATAGTCCATCCATTTTGCATAAATAGATTTTGTATTAATGATATATCTTCTATATCAACCATAACATTAGATGATAAATATGTCATTATAATAATTGGAAGAACTATCTCGTT
Source organism: uncultured Bacilli bacterium (assembly GCA_947588865.1). Lineage (GTDB taxonomy): Bacteria > Bacillota_I > Bacilli_A > RF39 > UBA660 > UMGS1613. Next base: position 10,631 of record CANPYQ010000036.1, on the reverse strand, counting down.
TGCTGGAAATCCGAGTATAAAAGCTGTCAATATTACACCATCAAGCCCTAGTATTAGTCCAAAATTATTTAATAAATTAGCTACTATATTTATTATTGTGGTATCATTTATTGTTATATTAGTAAGTAACCATATTATAAGTCCTGTTGGTGCAGCTATTATGACTGCTCTAGCAAGTATTTTAAGTGTTCTATCAATTAATGATCTAACCAATACTTTAGCTATTTGTGGTCTCCTATAAGGAGGAAGTTCTAATATAAAAAATGAATTATTCCCCTTAAGCAATGTTTTAGATAATATTTTTGATACAACAAATGTAATCATTACCGCTAAAATTATAAAAATGGTTAATAAAACTACATTTATAGTTGTATTAAGAATACTATTATTTGTTACTGCAAAAAACATTGTAAACATCATTATAAGTGTTGGAAATCTACCGTTACAAGGTATAAATGAATTTGTTAATATTGCAATTAACCTTTCTCTTTTTGAATCTATTATTCTAGCTCCTGTTACTCCAACTGCATTACATCCAATACCCATGCACATAGTAAGTGCCTGTTTACCACAAGTTCCAGTATTTTCAAAATACCCATCTAAATTAAATGCAATTCTAGGAAGTATTCCATAGTCTTCAAGAAGTGTAAATAAAGGGAAAAATATTGCCATAGGGGGCAACATAACTGCTACTACCCATGTTAATACTTTATACACACCATCAATCAGTGGTAAATAAATAAATTTAGGAATATTTACATTTATTGAAAATTCTCTTAAAAAATCTCCTAAACTAACAAACAATTTGAAAAGTAAATTTGAAGGATAATTTGCTCCAACTATTGATATCCAAAATAAAATCATTAGCATAATTATCATTATTGGTATACCAGTTAGTTTATTTGTAAGTATTTTATCTAAATTGAATTTGTTTTTATGTTTAGTTTTAGATACAACATTTTCAGTTATATTTTCACAACATTTTACTACACTATTCATAATTGAATCATTAAAGTTAATATTATTATCTCCCAAATATGAATTTATTTGATTTAATTTTTCTTCTATAATTAAATCATTCGATTTTTTTTCTATTATAGTTTTTATTGCCTCAAATTTGCTCTTAGTGTGCTGTCTTATAATACTTATACACTCTTCTACTTTATCATCATAAATTAAATCAAAAGATGATTGTTGATAACTTAGAAGAGAATCTAATAATTCATCTAGTCCAAGTTTTTTTCTTGCACTTATTGCAATAACTTTAACACCTAGGTATGCAGATAACCTATTTATATCAACATTTATATTATTCTTTTTTGCTTCATCTATTAAGTTTATGCATACAACTACATTCTTTGTAACTTCTAAAGTCTGTATAACTAAATTTAAATTTCTTTCTAAGCATAATGGATCACATACAATCAAAGCAACACCGTATTTTTCATTTATTACAAAATCACTAGTTACTCTTTCTTCCTCAGAATGTGGTATTAAAGAATATGTACCTGGTAAATCATAAAATTCTAAAGTTTTACCATTATATTTTTTATAACCTACCATACTGCCTACGGTTTTACCCGTCCAATTGCCTGTATGTTGATGAAGTCCTGTAAGCTCATTAAACAATGTACTTTTCCCTACATTAGGGTTACCAATTAAAGCTACTTTAATCATTAATCTCACTCACATTAATCAATTTTGCATCTCTATCTCTTATAGCTATAATAGAATCTCTGATTAAATATGCTTTTATTCTTTTAGACGGACTTATAAATAATCGCTTTATCGTCGTTCCACTAATAAGCCCTATATCATATAATCTTCTTTTAATTAATTCCCCTGCATTAATTTTATTTACTATATATGAATCAGTGTCATTTATATCATTTAAATACATATATACACCTCTAGAGTATTATATGATAATTAAAAAAACAGGTTAAATTAAACCTGCATCTTTTAAAACATGCCATATACAAGAGTAACTTCTTTTAGCATAAAACTTGCAAAATTTTCTTATTGTAGTGTTACTTCTTTTATATAGATTAATTATATACTGTTTTTCTTCCTCTGTAATAGTATTAGAAGGTTTTCTATTAGTGTTTCCATGTACTAAGTTAATAGTTCCATTTTCTAAATCTTTTTTCAATTTTAATAAATATTTTTCATGATACCCAGTAATTTTAGCAATTTCCTTATAAGTTAAATAACTTTCTTTAGCCATAACTTTTTTCATAAGGTCTACTGCAATTTCTTTTCTAGACATAATATCACCTAATATAAATATATCACAAAAGTAATAATTTCACAAGATACTATATTTCTATTAATGCCACTAATTGTTCATATTCTATCAAATGAATATATTTAATAATTATCTAAACAATTATTTTTTCTAAACAATGTATGTATTCTATTGTATAATTTTTTTTAACCTCTTTTGAATTATCAGATTTAAATCTTTTATGCCTTTTCTCATACCTTTTATAATTTCCATATTTTTTCATAATTTTTTCTATTTCAGATATAGGAATTATTCCCTCGTCATTGTAGCTTAGTAGTATATATCTAAATTTTGCATTCTTAATCAAATCTTCTAATTCTATTATAGCTTTATTTTTTAAACAATAATTAGACCTTTTTGTATCTTCAACCCTAGTTCCTGTTTTACCTTTAATTTTTGGATTATCATATAGTGCGATAGTTTCTAATATATGATAATTTGTATCATAATTTCTACTGTTATATGGAGGATCTAAATATAGTATATCCCCATTAATCTTCTTTATTAACTTTTTAGAATCTTCATTATATATATCACATTTTACATTCTTTAAAGTTAAAGATAATGGCTCTATCCTTATAGGTTTATCAGCACTTTTTTTTATTTCCTTTAAAAATGCTTCATATACCGATGCCGTATTTGCAACTTTATCAGCCGCTTCAATCAAACAAGCAATTAAGTAATAATATTCGCCGTCGTCAATAATTTTTTTCTTTTTCCATTTTTCTATTTTCAATCTAACAGCGTCTATCTTACTTGCATTCTCATCAGTAAAATATAACCTTTTAAATTTTCCTTTTTTAGTACCTCCAAGCGAATAATTTTTATATATAAATCCTTTTTTACCGTTTAGTCCATTCAAACAAATAAAAGGATCTATACGTTTTTTTTCTAGTTTTTCAAATTTTAATTCATCACTATTTTCTACTATACCCTTTAGAGTAACATAACTAAAATATTCTATATCATTAGCTATAATATTATATCCTTTTTCTTTAAAATATTTCGCTACAACCCCCGTACCTGAAAACATATCACAAAATGTAATTACTTTTTTAGGTTTAACAAAATCCTCAATTACTTCATCTATATAACTTAAAATTGAATATTTTGATCCAATATAATTCATACTATCACCTAAATATATTTTATCATAAATGAATTAGGTATTACTAGTATGTAAATAAAAAAATACATAAATCATGTACTTTTATTCTACTTTTTTCTAATAAATGTTCTTGTTACATAAAACAAGAAAATTACCATTAAACCAACATATATCCATATAAATACAGTTAGTAAAACACCCCTCATATAGTTATTTAATAAATCAGGTATTGATCCTGGGAATATACTTACTACCCAAGAATGAAATCCTTTTATACCAATATTTGCAGATATATAGTTTAATAATCTTAAAAATATATCTATGATAGCTACTGCATAAACAGTCTTAGAAAATGTTCTAAACCAACAAAACGCAAATATTATTAAAGCTAAAATGATGACTGCATCTAAATACATAAAACCACCTCTATCGTACTCAATAAGTATAACATATTTATTTCGTTTTCTCAATATCTATTTTATTAGTTATATGATTATATATTGACTTTGGATATTTAATGTTAAAAATCAATAACTTATTAATTTTTAAGGCTTTTGTGATTTGATTTGTTATCTTCTATACTATCCAAAAAGTCAGCATAAAAATCTAATCTATTATTAAGAAAATATAATTGTTCATTTATAGCTATAAGATTGTACTTAATCCAAGCATTTATTGCATCATTATTATCTATTTCGTCATCAAAAATTATTTCGTTCTGTTTTTCATTGTAAGAAAGTTGACTTAATTTAAAACTATTTGATAAATTTACAGGTGGATAAGCAAAATTCGAATTACATCTTTTGTTTATTTCTTTCCTTAAATTTTCATTTAATAAAATTCTTGCAGTTCTTCCATTACCATTGCCGAAAGGATGAATCTTTATAAATATTAAATGCATTAAAGCTGATTTTATTATTGGATCATTTATACTTTCATTTGAAATATAATTTGGATTATTATAATATTCTAAAAAATCATTCATATATTCATCTATCTCATTTGGCTTTGGTGGCACGTGAGCAGCCTCTGATATATTATTAGATTCTCCTAGCCAAACAATATTTTTTCTATAATTACCACTCAAATTCCATAATTCATTTTTTAAATATTCTTCATATGAAATGTTAATAAATTCACTTATATAATTATCTTTTGAAATTATTTTGTCCTTTTTTCTTACAATCTTATTTAGTAATTTAATAAAATCATCAGTTAATTCACAACTATTAAAAAATCCATTTTTATATAAATCCATTATTTCAAATGTATATAAAGTTTTTTCTATCCTATTTGAAGCAACTATCTCCTTAATTAAATAATCCTTTAAAAATATTTTTTGGGTATCTATAGAGTAATTTTGTAATCTCTTTACATAAAGTTCTAAATCATTCCAAGTTTCCATTAAATATTCTTTAATTGAATCATATATAACAACTTTTTCCAAAAATTTTTTAATTGATACCATAATATTCACCCATGCATAATCTTATCATTATTCCTTTATAAAGTCAAAAAATAATCACCATGGATTATTTTAATGCTTCTAACAATTCTGATTTTTTCATTGTTGTATAATTATTTATATTTCTTTCTTTAGCTATCTTTTTAAGTTCAGCCACTGTTAATTTAGATAAATCTTCACTGACTTCTTTTTTAGTAGTTTTTTTAGTTTCAACTTTAACTTCAGTTTTTGTTTCTACTTTTGTATTTTTTTCTATTTTAGCAACTTTAGCTACTTGTTTAATTTCTTTACCTTCCAAAGCAGATTTAGCAATATTAACTAAATTAGTAAATGCTTCAGCATCATCGATTGCAACTTCACTTAACATTTTTCTATTAATTGTAACACCTGCTTTATTTAAGCCTGAAATAAACTTAGAATAACTAATATCATTCATACGGCATGCTGCATTAATTCTTGTTATCCATAATTTACGCATTTCTCTTTTATTTTGTTTTCTATCCCTATATGAATATTTTAATGAATGCATAACTTGTTCTTTAGCTGTTTTATAAAGTTTATGTTTGCTTCCAAAATAACCTCTAGCTAATTTTAAAACTTTTTTTCTTCTATTTTTGTGGATATTTCCACCTTTAACTCTTGCCATTTTATATCCTCCTTCTTAAGTTTAAAATTGTACTTTTTTGAATCTTTTTGCATCTGCTCCACTCAATGTAGAAGCTTTTCTACCACTTCTATTTGACGCAGTATTTTTCTTTCCAGTATTGTGTCTTGTCCCTGGATGTCCTATTTTTATAGAACCACTATTTCTTACATTTAATACTTTTTTAGTACCTTTATGTGTTTTTAATTTTGGCATATTATTCCTCCTATTTTTATTTTTTTGGTGCAAGAATCATAGTCATATTTCTTCCATCCAAAATTGGTTTCTGCTCTATATCAGCTACATTTGATAATGCATCAGCAAATCTTAATAAAACATCGCATCCAAGCTCAGTATGAGCCATTTCCCTACCTTTAAAACGTATTGAAGCCTTAACTTTGTGACCTTTTTCTAAGTATTTACTTGAATTATTTACACGTGTATTAAAGTCATGCACATCTATTGCAACTGAAAGTCTGTATTCTTTCATCTCTAAATTTGCTTCTCTTTGTTTCTTTATATTTTCTTTCTGTTTTTTCTTGTTCTGATATTTAAATTTATTATAATCCATAACTTTGCATACTGGTGGATTACCATTTGGATTAATCATTACAAGATCAAACCCTGCATAGGTTGAAAGAGTAATTGCATCATTTATAGACTTAATACCTAATTGCTCACCATTTGGTCCGATAACCATAACTTCTTTAGCTCTAATCTGCTCGTTTATAAGCAATTCTTTTTCTTTGTTTGCTATAACAAACACCTCCAATATCTTACACCATGAAAAAAGTGCATACGAATAGTATCCACTTAACCTACAAATACAAAATTTATCGGCCTTTTACCCATCACTTATGCAATCGGGTGGATGTGGATACATCTCTTTCCTTTTCCATATGTATTGATTATACCTTTAAATTAATTATTTGTCAATAGTTTTTTAAAATAAACTTACAGTTGCCTTCGCTTTTAAATCAAATCCTGCTATAATGCCTTTTTTATAAGCAAAATATCCTGCAGAAGCTATCATAGCCGCATTATCTGTACAATATTTTATATTCGGTATTGTCAAATTTATTCCTTCTTCTTTACAAATTTCAATAAAATTATTTCTAATACCACTATTTGCTGACACTCCCCCAGCGATAATTAAATTTTTAACATTATATTCTTTCAAAGCTCTCATAGTTTTTTTTGTCAATATTTCTACTACTCTACTTTGAAAAGAACAAGCAATATCTTCTTTTCTAATTTCGTTACCACGTTGAATTTCATTATGAACTAAATTGATAACAGCACTTTTAATACCACTAAAACTAAAATTATATGAATTATCATCGAGCGGTAAAGGTAATGGATATGTATCCTTACCTTTATATGATAGTTTATCAACGAGTGGTCCACCCGGATATGGGACATTTATTACGCGTGCAACCTTATCATAACATTCACCAACAGCATCATCCAATGTCCCACCAATTTTCTTAAATTTATAATCATCTTCCATATATATTAAATCAGTATGCCCACCTGATACAACTAAAGCAATTAATGGAAATTCCATCTTTGATACTAAATTGTTTGCATATATATGTCCCGCTATATGATGAACTGGTATTAATGGTTTATTATAAATGTATGATAAAGTTATAGCAGCATTAACGCCTACAAGTAGGCATCCGATAAGGCCAGGTCCATATGTTACAGCTATTGCGTCAATATCATTCATAGACATTTTTGCTTTATTTAAGCATTCCTCAATTACAATTGTTATATTTTCAACATGCATGCGACTTGCTATTTCTGGAACTACACCTCCAAAATTAGAATGTGTATCCATTTGTGATAAAACTACTGTTGCAATCTCATCACAACCATTTTTTACTATTGATACACTTGTTTCATCACAACTACTTTCTATACCTAATATATATATATCTTTCATATTACTTCACCAAACTTTTCATCATTAATATTCCGTTTTCTTCTTTGTAATATTTTTTTCTTATTGAAACTTTCTTAAATCCATTTTTTAAATAGAAATTAATAGCTACAGTATTGCTTTCTCTAACTTCTAAAGTAATATTTTCTATACCTTTATCTTTTTCTATATAGTTTAAAAGTGAGGTCGCTATACCTTTATTTCTATAATTTTTATGTACTATGATATAATCTATTTCAATTCTATCATATATTAAATTATATACTAAAATTCCTTTTATGCTATTATCGTCATATAAAACTACTCTTAAAAATTCATTATCAAATGAATTTTTATCTATAGTAAAATCTAACTCTTTCAATAGATTATTTACTTCATCTAAATCATTAAAATTAAAATCTCTAATCATTTTATTCCTATGCATTCAGTTTTTCTTCGGCTTCAGTTAATTTCAAATAATTAGGGTTCAAACTATGTGGATTCACTCCATCATCATTTATATGTTTTAAAACTATTTTTAAAACATCAATGTTGGGCTTAATTGAAGCCTTTATATTATCATATGAAACTAGTTCATAATCTTCATCCAATTCTTTATTTAATTGATCTAAACTTACCAGACTATCACTTTTTATCACATTTAAATCTTTATCATATATTCCAGCAAATACATTACCTCTTCTAGCATCAATCATTGGAACTATATACCTTTTATCTGTATAAGTTGTCGCTATTAATTCTAAACTAGATAATGGAATAATGTCTTTTTTAAGTGCCCAACTAATAGTTTTAGCAACTGTTACTCCCACTCTTATACCCGTAAATGACCCGGGTCCATTTACTATAAATAATTTATCTACATCTTTTAATTTTATATTAACATTTTTTAATACACTATCTATAATTGGTATTATTTTACATGACATATCACTTGTTATATTTTCTTGATAATTACATAATACCTTTTCATCTTTTATAATTGATACAGTCAAATGTGATGTTGTTGTATCAATTAATAAATATATCATAATACAGCCTCACAAAGTTCCTCATATTTTTGTCCATGAGGTGTGATTACAAGTAAACGTTTATTTTCATCAATAACTTTGAATTTGATATCAAGTCTTTCTTTTGGGAGTATATCTTCAATAGTTTTTGCCCACTCAATTATAACTATTCCACCTTTAGTATAGTATTCCTCAATACCTACTCCTGCAGTATCTCCATCTAATCTATAAACATCCATGTGATATAAAGGCATCTCTCCTGTGGTATATTCTTTTATTATGGTAAATGTTGGAGATGTAATAATTTCATCTATTCCTAAAGCATTAGCTATTCCTTTTGTAAATACAGTTTTACCGCTACCAAGTTCTCCATTTAGACAAATAATCATATTTTCAAATTTTTCAGATTCAAAGTTTTGTGCAATCTCGATTGTTTCAAATTCACTATTAGTAGTAATTTTATATTCCATTCTAATCACCATTATTATTATACCATTAAAAAAAGTATTATTTCAATAAATAATACAACAATTAACAATTTATTTACAGTTAAGTAATAGATTATATATGATTTTTTGATTTTATTACCTATTATAAAAGAAGTATATAAATTTTCGTTATAATACTTCTATACATAATTTTCTATTTTAATTGTTCGTGCCTTTCGTTATTAATCTCTTTCCAATTGGGTAAATGATAGTGAGTACCATTCTCAATGTAATGATATTCATCTATATACTCTCTTTCTGGATGTTCAGGCTTCTTATATGTTTCACGTTTTTCATCTGTTTTTGTTTCTTGTTTAGTCATATCTAATTTTGATATTGTTCCAAGTATCTGTTGTTTCTCTTGTTGAATTTAAGCAAGTCTACTTAATAATTCTGTTTCTTCTTTTGTTAAATCTTGCAATTTAGAAAGACTATCTCTAACATCTTCTAATTCTTTTTTTGCAGAATTGCTTTCTATTGCTCTCTCGTTTAAAAAATAATTTTTAATAGGGTATCTATCTAAGTATTTAAATAAGTCCCAATAATACTCACTATAATCAATTTCACTATTAGAACCACCTGGAGTTAATCTTGTTAATAAAGTCATTACATTACTAACAACATTATTTTGCTTATTTATATTATCAGCCAAAGAAGCATCTAATTCTTGCTCAACATATCTATTTACAATTTTATAAATTGGAAGTGAATCTAAAATCAATTTATTATTGCCTGTTGGATATAAATATCTGCTTTCTTCTAGTGATGAATATCTAAATGCATTTGTATCTAAGACAACGTGAGTTGATAAAGTGTTGTTAAATTCTAAATCACCTACATAATATTTCCCATCTAAATTAAACTTTTTATTAAATATTCTTGCATATCTTTCATCAATTTCACGTCCATCACGATAATTTTTTTCCTGAAATCTAGTAATTATATCTGCTATAATTGGATACATAGAATAATCTGGAATTCCTATAAAATAAAATAGTTTTTCTATTCCTTCTTTTGTTAATCCCAATTCCTTTCTTCTTTTGATGGAATTGGTTCATAATATAATAATTCCTGATATTCTCTACCATTTTCAGTATAAATAGCTCGTAGTATTTTATCATCTGAAATTACACCATCAAATATTGATTTTTCATAGTCGCTTAAAATTTTATTAATCAAATCAAACATCTACCTGCCCTTTCAACATAATTTTCATGGGAATATGAATCTAAAGTTTTTTTTTATTTATTTCTATGTTTCTAGCTAACTGATCTCTATATTGCTTTACAATATTTTTTGAAATTTCAATTAGTAGATTTGCTTTTTTACTTTCCATAAAATTCTCCTTTACTATATTGCATAGTAATTGTAACATCCCCTGTCAAGAAAAAATAAAAAAAACTAAAGTTTGTGTAAACTTTAGTTATATACAAAAAAAATTGGCAACTTGCTATCTTCGCTTAACACTATTTTCGCCGTTAAAGAGCTTAACTTCTGTGTTCGGGATGGGAACAGGTGTATCCTCTTTGCTATCGTCACCAATAAAATATAGAGAAATAATTCTCTGAAAACATGATAATGTGTAATCTATCAAATTAGAAATAAAATTATGATTAAATCCTCGATCTATTAGTACTAGTCAACTCAACGTATCACTACGCTTCCATCTCTAGCCTATCAACCTTGTA
>CANPYQ010000035.1 GCA_947588865.1 uncultured Bacilli bacterium | reverse complement strand
AAATGTTTCAAAGTCACCACTTATTTCTGGATCCACAGTTTTAACTTGTTCACCATAAACATTTCCAGTTGAACCATCTAAGCTCATCCAGTCACCTTCATGATATACTTTACCATCTTTAGTTTTAACTGTTTTAGTTTCCTCATCTATTGTAAGTTCTCCACATCCTGATACACAGCAAGTACCCATTCCACGAGCAACAACAGCAGCATGGCTTGTCATACCTCCACGTATAGTAAGAATACCATGAGCTATATTCATACCCTCAATATCTTCTGGAGAAGTTTCAAGTCTAACAAGTAAAAGATCTTTTTCACCATTTTTAGAAGCATTCATAACATCTTCTGCAGTAAAATATATTTTACCTGTTGCAGCACCTGGAGATGCAGCTAAACCTTGAGCTACTACCTTAGCAGCTTTTAAACTTGCTTGATCAAAATTAGGATGTAATAATTGATCTAATTGTTTAGGTTCAACTTTAAGCAAAGCTTCTTCTTTACTAACCATTCCCTCATTTACTAAATCAACAGCAATTTTAAGTGCAGCCTGTGCAGTCCTTTTACCATTACGAGTTTGTAACATAAATAATTTCCCATTTTCAATAGTAAATTCCATATCTTGCATATCTTTATAATGATTTTCAAGTGTATTACAAATTTTAACAAACTCATCATAACATTCAGGCATAGTTTCTTTCAAAGTATCTATTGTTTTTGGTGTACGAATACCAGCAACAACATCCTCTCCTTGTGCATTCATCAAGTATTCACCATATAGTTTTTTCTCACCAGTAGCTGGATTTCTTGTAAATGCAACACCAGTACCTGATGTTTCACCACGGTTACCATAAACCATCTCTTGTACGTTTACAGCAGTTCCCCAACTAGACGGAATATCATTAAGTCTACGATAAGTAATAGCCCTATCATTATTCCAACTTCTGAATACTGCTTTTACAGCTTCTAATAATTGATCTTTTGGATTTTGTGGAAATTCTACTCCAGCATGATTTTTATATTCTTCTTTATATATTTCTACAACTTCCATCAAATCTTCAGCAGTAAGCTCTGTATCAAATTCTACTCCCTTTTCTTCTTTTATTACATCAAATTTTCTTTCAAATGAGCTTTTAGGGAATCCCATAACAACATCAGCAAACATTTGAATAAATCTTCTATATGAATCATATACGAATCTTGGATTATTCGTAGTTTTAGCAAATCCTTTTGCAACTTCATCGTTTAAACCTAAGTTAAGTACAGTATCCATCATACCTGGCATTGATGCTCTTGCACCACTTCTAACAGATACTAATAATGGATTTTCCTTGTCTCCAAATTTTTTACCAGTTTCTTCTTCTAAAGATTTTAAATGTTCTAATATTTCCTCTTTAATTTCATTAGAAATATCTTCACCATCATCATAATATTTTATACATGCTTCAGTAGTAACAGTAAAACCTCTTGGAACAGGTAACCCAATACCTGTCATTTCAGCAAGGTTAGCACCCTTACCACCTAACAAATTACGCATGTCTTTATTACCTTCTTTGAAGGCATATACATATTTTGTCATATTTTCCTCCTTTTAACAACAAATTAATTATAACACGAATAGAAAAATAAGAGCAATACTTTTTCCAAAAAATTACATTATTTTACAAAAAAATATAAAGCCCTATCACTTTATATAATATTCATTCAAATATATAATATTTATGATCTTATTGCCCACTATTTGATATTATTAAAAACCCTACAACTACTAATACAACAACTACAAAGATACCTATAAGTAATGATAATTCACTTTTTGATTTAGCTTCTTTTCTTTTTCTAATTGTTTTGTTTGATGGTCTACCTCTTTTAGCCATATACTACCTCCTACTTTCTACTGGAGATTATAACATATAATAATACAATATTCAATAAATTTCTATATTTATATATTAAAAAGTGTCTACTTTTCAAATATTAGACACTTTTTATGATTTTAATCCTTAGGTTGGAATATAAGTGATAATAAAAACGAAAATACTATAGCAGCTACTATTCCAGACGATGTTAAGTCAAACATTCCCATAAATAATCCCATAATACCAAAATTATTTACAGTATCCATAGCTCCGTGTATTAATAAATGACCAAATGATGTAATTGGTACGAGAGCTCCTCCTCCCGCCCATAATACCAATTTGTCATATAAATTGAATACATCTAAAAATGCCCCGACTATTACAAATATAGTTGTAATATGCCCTGGAGTAAGCTTAGTATTATCTAATATTATTTGACCAATTAAACATACTAATCCACAAAATAAAAATGCATTAAAATAAATCATTTTACTACCTCCAAACTTATAGCATGACTTATGCTTGGTATGGATAAGTGTTGATTACACATGCCAGTATTCATTAGTGCTCCTGTTGCTACTAATAAAACCTTATTTAATTTTCCTTTTTTCATTTTATCAAATATGTAAGTATAAGTAACAAGAGGAAGACAAGCAGGTCCACTACCACCACTATAAACAGGTTGCTTATTAATATCAAATATCATGCAAGCAGAATCATCATAGTTTTTTAAATTAATATTATATTCTTTTTTTATGTAATCTTTTAATATCATTTTACCTATTATCCCTAAATCACCAGTAAGTATTAAATCATAGTAATCTATACTTCTATTTGTATCTTTTAAATGATCTGATATTACTTTTGCGGCAGAAGGAGCCATAACTGCACCCATATTGAATACATCTGTAATTCCCATATCTGTTACTGTTCCTAAAGTAGCAGATTCAACTCTTATACTAGATTTAATATTTGATAAATAACATGCTGCACATCCTGTAGTTGTAAAAGTAGTATAGTCTTTTTTAGGGCCACCATACTCAACTGGATTTCTAAATTGCTTTTCAGCCCCATTATTATGTGAAGAGGCAGTAACAACAGCATTTTTAATTTGATTAGCCTCTATCATATTACTAGCAATCATAAGCCCCAATGTACTTATTGAGCATGCACTATATATTCCAATTAATGGTATTCCAATTTTAGAAGATGCATAATTAGTTGCTACTATTTGATTTAAAAGATCTCCACCAATGTGAACATCAACATTAGTATTTTTAATATTTAATTTATTTAGAAGTATTTCTACACTATCTTTAATAGATTTAATTTCAGCCTGTTCCCAAGTTTTTTCACCAAAGTAAAAGTCATCATACCTTTTATCAAAAAATTTAGTAAATGGTCCTTTTGACTCATATGGTCCTACAACTGTACTTGTTTCATTAATATATACATTATTGTATTTAAAAGTCATATTATCCTCCCATAACAAAAATTCTTAAAAGTCCAAAAATATAAGCACTTACAACTCCAAAAATTATTACTGAACCAGCAAGCTTAAACATATTTGCGCCAATCCCAGTAACTAAACCTTCTTTTCTATACTCTAAAGCTGCGCTTTGACATGCATGCGCAAATCCCGTTATTGGAACAATAAGACCACATTTTGCAAAATTAACCCATTTATCAAAAAAACCTAAACAAGTTAAAAAACATCCTATAAATACTAGTGTTATTATCATAAAGACACCTGCATCCTTACTTGATAAATTAAAATAAAATGAATAAGCATCTATTAAAAAATTTCCAAGTACACCCATAAAACCTCCTATTAAAAATGCAATTATTGCATTTTTGAATCTTGGAGCATTAGGTGTATATTTATCAACTAATTTTTTATAATCCTTTTTTTCCATAAAAAAATCCTCCCAAAATTATTATGGAAAGATTTTCTATTTTTATTCACAAGTTTTTGATTGATATTCATATGTATATTGATTAGCTTCAAAAGTTATTTTAATTGAACCTGTCATAGGTTTTTTTGTTTTTGGATCTAACACTTCTGATGATTCAATATAACCTTTACTTATCAAATCTGATAAATCAATACAATTTACATTTGAAGACATTCCTTCTTTTATATAATATATCTTTGCTGATTCCTCTAAATTTTTTTTCTGTTCATCAGATAAACTGTTTTTTGAAGATGACATTATATTACCGATTGATACCGTTGTAATTATAGCAAGTAACGACAATATTACTATAACTGCAAGTAGCTCAACTAATGTAAAACCTTTATTTTTCATTTTATCTTCTACTCCTTTATCAAGATATTTTTATATCTTATACTATGTAAATACTGTAACATAAAAAATATAACACATATTAAAAATAATTACAAGTTATTATGCTTTAATTTTTACAAAAATTTTAAAATGAATTTACTATATATAAAATTAAAAACTTTCTGATTGAAAGTTTTCATTACAAATATGGTGTCCCGTTAGGGACTCGAACCCTAGACCCACTGATTAAGAGTCAGTTGCTCTACCAACTGAGCTAACGAGACAAAACTTGTTACTCATTAAGTATATCATATTTTTTTAAAATTTCAAATACTTATTTTAAATTTTATAAATAAAAGAAAGATTAATTATCTTCCTTAAATTTTTTTGCAAAATTATATGCATCTATACACATATCTTCTATTCCATATTTTGTTTTAAAGCCTAATTTTTCCTTTGCATAACTAGGATCCGCATAGCAAGCATCTATATCTCCTTTACGCCTTTCAACTATTTTGTAATTTACTTTTACATTATTTACTTTTTGAAAAGCATTTACTATTTCTAAAACACTATACCCATTCCCAGTTCCTAAATTATATGCATCTATTCCATTTTCATTTAAAATTTTTTCTATTGCTTTAATATGGCCTTTTGCTAGATCTACTACATGTATATAGTCTCTAACTCCAGTACCATCCTTTGTATTATAATCATTACCAAAAATATTTAAACATTCCAATTCTTTGCTTGCAACTTTAACGATATATGGCATTAAATTATTTGGTATATCATTAGGATTCTCCCCAATGAGCCCTGATTTATGAGCACCTATTGGATTGAAATACCTAAGAATTGCAATAGACCAATTATTATCAGAATTATACAAATCTCTTAAAATACCTTCTATTATTAATTTTGTAGTGCCATACGGATTTGTTGTGGACAATGGAAAAGTTTCCTTTATCGGTAAACTTTTAGGTTTACCGTATACAGTTGCACTAGATGAAAATACTAATTTTTTACAATTAAATTCATTCATTACCTCTAAAAGTGTAATAGTTGAATCTAAATTATTTCTATAATATTTTAATGGATTTGAAACTGATTCACCTACAGCTTTAAATCCCGCAAAATGTATTACTGCATCTATTTTCTCTTTACTAAAAATTTTAATTAAAAAGCTCTTATCTATACAGTCTCCTTCATAAAATTTAACATCTTTACCTGTTATTTCTTTTATTCTTTCTACAACTTCAATTTTGGAATTAGAAAGATTATCTATAATTACTACTTCATATCCAGATTCAATAAGTTCAACACATGTATGAGAACCTATATACCCAGTTCCACCTGTTACTAATATCTTCATTTAACCACTCTACTTTCTAATTAAATTATACTATAAAATATAAAAAAAAGAAATATTTATTTCTTATAAGATATATCATATATACTAGGTCCCTTGATACATTTACCATCTACATTAAATCTCGATGAATGACAAGGACAATCCCAAGTTTTTTCTACATTATTAAATATTAAATTACATCCTAAATGAGGACATTTATTATATACTATATGTTCAATACCTTTTTTGTCTTTATATATAGCAAGATTTTTACCATCTTTTTTTATAAACATTATATTATCATCATACCAATATTTCTTTTTATATATCTTAGGTCCGAGAAATGACTTAGTTTGAGAAAATAATATATATGGTAATTCTTTTATATTAGATAAATTAAATCTAGTTGGGTTAAATATATTTTGATACTTATTTTGCTTATTTTGTATCATATCAGATATTATGCGTGATGCAAGTATACTATTCGTCATCCCCCAAGTATTATAGCCACAAGCTATATACATATTATGTTTTAATTTACCTATAAATGGTAAACTATCAGGAGTCATTATATCTACATTAGTATATTTCATAACAATATCACTTGCCTTTAGATTAAATATTTCCTTTACTCTTTTAAAGTGATATTCATCATTTTGTTTAAATGAAGTATTATGACTTTCTGACAACGATATTTGATATATGTTATTCCCATCATTATAAAATCTGCAAGAATATGCTGGATTTGTTGTATTTATACATGTAAATTCTAAATCTTTTTCTACTTTACTTATTATTATATAAGATTTTTCTATATAAGATTTTACAGGTAAATAAAAAGGTATTGTAAAGTATGGATAGTGACAAGCTATAACTATATTTTTAGCCGTTATTTTATATTTATCAGTGTAACAATTAAAATGCGTCCAAAATTTCTCTATTTTAACTATTTTAGTATTTTCATATATGGAAACTTTATCTTTAATTATGTTATATATTCCTTGTAAATATTTTATTGGATTAAATATGTATGTATCATTAACACAGTATGATGCATAAGATTTTATATTTAAAGGTAATTTTTTTTCTTTTACTTTTATTTTTTGTTCCAAAAGAAAATTTACTTCTTTTTTTAAATTTTCTATTTCATTAGATGTACTTGCGAATACATATGATGGAACACGTTTAAAATCGCAATCGATATTTTCAGTTTTAATTATTTTTTTAATATTATTAATCGCATACCTTTGGGACTTTAAATATTTAATAGCTGTATTCTTATCTCTATATTTCATTATTTTAGTGTATATTTTTTCTTGGAAATAATTTATTTTAGCTGTAGTATTGAGTGTTACTCCATGACCTATTTTTGATGCATCAACTACACATACATTTTTTTTATCTTTTAGGTAATATGCAGTATTCATACCTGTCATTCCCGCTCCAATTATAAGTGTATCTACCTCTATATCATACTTTAAGACTTGTTTTTTAGTTTTAATTTCTTTTTTATTCCATATACTCATATAATCACCAATTATAGTTTGTACATATATAAAAAAAGTATGAATAAATCATACTATTTAATCTCTTGCATCCAAAGTCCGTGTTTATTACAATATGAATAAATTGTTCCTTTTGAGTAGTCAAATGAAGCAATAGCATCACTATTAGGCTTTAAATAGATGTACTCTTCTTTTTCATCATTTACAAAGCAGATCCACTCTATAAAGTGATCTGGATCCATAACATGGTTTACTTTAACTATAATTTTATCATCTTTAATTTCATACTCTGGAATATGTTTTTCAAATGATGCATCCTTAGAATTAACCTCTACATCAATCAACTTTTTACCACAGCATTCAAAATTACAAGAACATTTACAATCATCAATTACTTTTACTAGTGCACCACAACTAGAACATTTTTTTAAAATTAACTTTCTCATATTATCACCAATTTAATTATATCACTTCAAACAAAATAAAAAAAGACCTAAGATTCACTTAAGTCAGTTAATTCTTGCTTTAACATTTGATGTTTATTACTTATCTTTTGTTCTTCTGCTACCTCTAAAGAATACCAGCCTTTTTTAAACATAACTTCAAAAACTTCTCTTTGAAGGAGAGCATACTCTAAAAACATTTCTTTATATTGTTCATATAACGTCTCGCAACTTGCTTCTGTCATCGCAGTTGCATAATTTTTAACCATCTCTTTTAATGAAGATAAAAGTGCGTTCATATAATCTTTATCATTTAAACTTTTTCCTTTAGGTACTTCTGTTTTAGGATTACTAATTTCGCTATTATTCATTTTCTCCTCCATTACATAGAATATTTAAAATTTTATTTAAATTCCCTTCAAAAATATTTGATGCTTTAGTTAAAACACTTTTAAGTTCTTCATCTTCTACACTATTAGCTGCATTATAACTACTTTTATATGCTCCATAATTCCAATTAAACATATCAGATAAATAATCTAAATCTTTACCACTTATAATATCTGGTACTACATCGTAAATTTCATTCATAAAATTTCCTTTCTATAAAAATTGTTTTAATTTTTCTACTGCATCTTCTTGCATATCTACATACTCTTGTATTAAAGAATGTATATTTTCATTTACATCTTTATGATTTAATAATTTTCTTCCTTCTATTATTCCCATATTTGTTCCTTCAAGTAGTAATTCTGCTATTTTGGATGTACTTTTATCAGTTAAAGTTTTCATCTCTATTCCATACCATGTCATAGCCTTATTCATTGCACTTGTTTTATGTGGCTCTTTATTACTATATTCTGGGTATAATTCCTCTATTCTATCTTGTATCTTCCTATATTTATTATACTGATTATCAAGTTCACGTTTTAGTGCATCATCCTCTACTTTATCGAGTATAAAGTGAATAGCATCTCTCCCCATACAAGCTCCTTTAGAAAGTTCATCAAGCACATTTACTTCGTTTTTATCTTTACTCATATAATCCCTCCGATAATATATTGAGTAAAATTATATTGCTTTATACAAAAAAGTATTAATTTTTTTCAATTAATACTAATTTTTTTAATTTCGATAAATAGATAGAATCATCTAACTTTTCTTTTTCTACTCTAAGTATATTTTTATTTCCTGATGCATTTATTACATAATGATTATTATCCTTAATACCAATATAAATCAACACATGTCCTTCCATATAAAGTAGTGAAGGTTCACTATTTTCTATAATTTTTAATTTTTCATCATTTTCTTTATTGCTTAAATCTATAATTTTACCCACGCTATCATTTTGACTAGATGTATTTCTTGGAAATTGGAATCCAAATACACTGTATACATTAGATACATAACTAGAGCAGTCAACACCATAGTCCATACCACCCCAACTATAAGGCACTCCTTCATATTTAAAAGCCTCAATTAGTACATTCTTTTTAGTATAATCTAGATAATTTATGTGTGCCTTATCTCTTGAAATAGTTATATCTTTTCTTTTCAGATTACCATTTTCATTAATTGGAAGACTAACTAAATATCCGTCTTCACTTGAATTAATAAAAGGTAATTTAACTCCCATATCAAGTATTTTATTTTCTATTTCAATAAAAGGCTCAGTTATAACTACAAAATTATCATTATTAGTAAAATATTCATAATCTTTATCACTAGATAAAGCAACATCTTCTTTTTTTATCCAACCATAATAAGTTTTAGTAAGAACAAATAACCATTTTTTATCTTTACTTTCATGAAGAACTATAACTGGAGTATTTATTTTAATTTCTGTTTCCTGAATTGAATCAAAATTAGTATCATTTATATCACTAAAAAAATGTATATCAGTTGGAAATGATTTTAAATTAGTTCTATTTATTACTATTCCTTTTTTCAATTTAATATCAAAAATATTTTCTAAATTCCTATTTTCAAGTATATCATTTATATTTGAAGTATTAATTGAAACTCCATTATTATATTTAGGAAGTAGCGGAATGTCATATGAATTTATTAAATCTACTAATTTTTCTTTAGTAATAGAATCTATATCTAAATTATAAAGTTTATCGGTTTTAGATTCTATTACATTATTGTACTCTTTTATCTCATCATAATTTAAAAGCACTTTATTATCACTTAAATTAGATATAAAATAACTAGCATTTGGTGGAATTATTTCTATATATGAATCATCAAATTCTTTTGAGTTTATCATTTCTTGATTGCTACATCCAAAAGACATAAGTATTAAAAATATAATAAATATTTTTTTCATGGTATCACCAAATATATTATACAATAAATATTTAAAGTAGTAATAAAAATAATACGACAAAAGTTGTTATAAATTTATTTTTCTAATTAAAAGGTATTTTTATAACTTGACCTATACTTAATATATTGCTCGTTAGATTATTTAAAGTTTTAATTTCAGATACACTTGTATTATATTTTTTAGCTATTGAATATAATGTATCTTTGCTTTTTACTATGTAATTAAAATAATTTTGTATACTCGATGGTATTTTAAGTATTTGACCTATACTCAATATGTCACCTGTCAAATTATTCAAATCCTTAATTTTAGATACACTTGTATTATACTTTTTAGCTATTGAATATAGCGTATCACCACTTACTACTTTATAAGTTATATAATTAGAACTATAATCTGGTATTTTTAATATTTGACCTATAGTCAACAAATTACTACTTAATTTATTTAAATTTTTAATCTCATCTACTGTGGTATTATATTTCTTTGCAATACCCCATAATGTATCCCCTGATACATTTTTTATGTAGTATTTTTAAATGTAAATATAATATCTATCCTCTTATCTTGATAGATATAAATCTTTTCAACTAAATTTATAATTAATTCTCTATTTGGATTATTTAAAGATAAAAATTCATTAATATATTTTTCTATCATTTTATTGTCTATTTTATTTGTTTCTAAATTCTCATTTTTAAGATTATCAATATTCTTCTTATTATCATTTATCTCTTTTTTTATATTCTCACTTACTCTTAAATATTGAGATTCGTCTATTATTCCTTTTAGCCTATCCATATAAGTTTTATCTAAATTTTCAGTTAGTTTATTATTTGTAATTTCTAGATTTTCAATTTGCTTTTTTAGTTTTAAAGTATTGTCTTCAAATTTTATATTTCCTATATAATTTTTTATTTTGTTTTTATCAAGATATTTATGACAAACATTCTTAATATTATCTAAAATTATTTTTTCTAATATTTCATAATTATTTGTATGTGTTGTACAAACATGGTATTTTGAATATGTTCTATAATAATCACAAGTAGTGTAACTTCTTCCTGTTTTATTTTGATATCTTATTGTTATTCGATGTTTACAATCCGCGCAATATAAAAGCCCATCTAATAAATAAAATCTTTTCTTCTCTGGTCTTTTAACATTTTTAGGAAGTAGTGTTTGGATATAATTAAAAGTATCTCTATCAATAATTGCTTCATGAGTATTTTGGACAATAATATAGTCTTTAGGATTACTTTTAATAGTCTTTTTAAGTTTATAATTAATCTTTTTAGTTTTTCCTTGTACTGAATCTCCCACATAGATTTGGTTAGTTAAAATTGATTTTATTGTTGTATCAACCCACACACCTTGTTCTTGTGAAATACATTTACTACTACACTTTGTAGTCCATACATAATTGTAGTAAGATGCCGGAGTTTTAATTTTTCTTTTGGTAAGTTCTTGTGCTATAAAGTGGTATGTATTGCCCTTAAGTGCTAAATCAAAAATTAACTTAACAGTCTCTGCTTGTTCTTCGTTTATTATTAGATGATT
>CANPYQ010000034.1 GCA_947588865.1 uncultured Bacilli bacterium | reverse complement strand
CTCTTTAAAATAGAGGTTTCTCTTACATTCCTTTTACATTTTTTGAAACTGGAATTTACTTTTTCATTTCACACTTTATATATTTGAATATATTTATTGCCATATTTCTTTTCCTTGATTAATGTTAAGCCAAAATTATTTATATTTTCACATTCATATTCGCATACAATAATTGCATCTTTATTTAAAAGATTATATTTTAATATTTTATCTAAAGAATCATTAATAAGATTCATTTTATATGGTGGATCCAAAAAAATTATATCAAATTTAATATTATTATCCCTAAATAATATTAATGCATCATCATAATCGTTTTTCATTATTTTTATATTTTCACTCATATTAGATGTATTTTTTTTTATTATATTTATAAGTTCTATATTATTGTCAATAAAATAGCACATGCTAGCGCCATTACTTAAAGCCTCTATTCCTAATGAGCCACTACCAGCAAAAAGATCTAACACAGTACTCTCTTTAATATGATTTTGTATACTAGCAAATAATGATTCCTTTACTCTATCCATTGTAGGCCTCGTACCCTCTATATCAAAACCAACTAATTTTTTACCTTTATATTTCCCACTTATAATTCTCATTTTATCACCAATATAATTTTATCATATTAAACTATTTATTTAAAGACGAAATAATAGCACTTATCATTTCAAATGTAGATAAAGCTTTATTAATTCTATCAGTAGGTCTTAATTTATAATTCGTTTTCACCTCATTAACAAACTCATCAAATCTATTTGGATCTCTATTTAAGTATTTATACCAATAAGAATTTTCATGGAGATATCTTATATATAAAGGATTATTTTTTAATTTAAATTGTATATCAAGTCTCATTAATCCTCAAAATGCTTATATAATGGCCTAGGCTTATATGTTTCTTTTGATGATGCTTTAGAATTATCTTTTTTTGAAAAATCTTGAACTACACCAAGGACCCTTTGAACATTTCCAATACCTTCTTGAATTCCATCTAAATCTACGTTTTTAAACCAATTTACAACCTCACTTAAAGTAAGTCCAGCAAGGCCAGCCTTAGTAACATTTGATGTTGTAGTATTAGTCGGTGATTCTAAATTAGGTTTTATATAATCCTTCCAAGCATTTTCATCTTCACCATATAAATCATACATTTCATAAAATTTTTGCCAAGTCATTTCATTTGACTTCACGTAACTTATAAGTCTAGGGTTTTTTTTTACAAATTCCTTAAATTCATCTTTTTTCATATAATCACCTAATTAATTATATGTTTATATAATATATAAATTTCTAATATTTTTTATTTTCCAATACAATAAGGATAATCTATTTTTGTTATATTAATTTTCTTTATAGTATTTAAATCTTTAACAGTACCCTTAGTCTTAATTAATAAATAATTCCCTGTATGACCTATTATATACCCATTTTTATAAATTTCAGGTAAAAATTCTACATCATGGTTAATAAATTTATTGAAGTATTGAATTTCTAGTTTTTTGCTTAATTCAATTAATTCTCTTACTCTTCTTTTTTTTGTTATATCATCAACTTGATTAGATAATTCACAAGCTTTAGTTCCTTTTCTAGGAGAAAATGGGAATACATGTATTTTAGAAAAATTTATTTTATTCATAGTATCTATTGTTTCTTTAAAATCCTCTTCTGTTTCCTGTGGAAAACCAACTATTACATCTGTTGTTATAGATATATTAGGTCTTATTTTTCTTATTTGCTCTATTTTATCTATAAAATAATCTTTATCGTACTTTCTATTCATTAATTTTAATATCTTATCCGAACCACATTGAATAGGTATGTGCATATGATCCACTAATATTTTACTATTCTTCAAAATTTGCATGAATTCATTATCTAATTCTGTTATTTCTATCGAAGATATTCTAAGTCTCTTTAATCCTTTAATCTGTTCTATTTCTTTTAATAATTTAGAAAAACTATAATTGTCTAAATCAGCACCATAATGTCCAGTATGAATACCGGTTAAAACTATTTCCTTATGTCCATCTTTAACTAAATTAGAAATCTCTTCTAATACAATTTTAGGATTTTTACTCCTAACCTTCCCACGTGCATACGGTATAATACAATAACTGCAAAAATTCTCGCAACCATCTTCGATTTTAACAAAAGCTCTAGTTTTATTGAAATTATTTAAACACATATCTTCAAATTTTTTATACATTATATTATCAATTTTAATAATAGGTTTTTTATTTTTCTTAAATTCTTCTATATATGAGGCTATTTTACTTTTTCCACTATTTCCAAGTATTATTGACACATTTAAATTTTCTAATAATTGGTAATTTACTTGCGTCATACATCCCACAGCGATTACTATACTATTTTTATGATTTTTTATTACTTTTCTTATAGTTTTTAATGATTTATTATCACTTGTATTTGTTACAGTACAAGTATTTATTATGTAAATATCAGCATCAGTATCATCTGATTTTATATATCCATTATTTATTAAATTATCCTCAATAACGTTAGATTCATATGTATTTACTTTACACCCCAGTGTATAAATATAAAACTTCATAATATCACATCCATTAATAGTTTATCACAATGTAAAAAAAAGGCAAGTATTAATTTTATATATCAACTTTCATCGTAAATATATTATTTTTTATACATAACCGTTTACATAAATATTTAAAACAATTAGTATGAGTTAATATTAAATAATTTATAAATTAAATTTTATTAAATTCAATATTTAATATGCTTATAATTGTTAATATGTATAAATAAAATGAAGATTTTATTCTTCATTTTATTTATACCAATAATATTTATGTCTTTTAATAAACTTGTTAATAATTCTATTAAACTATCAAAAACATAATTTAATCTCACAACTAAAAGCAATTATTATAATTTACTACCACAATTCATACAAAATTTGGCATTTGGATCAGATTTCTCACCACATTGTGGGCAAAACTTATCAGCAGGTGTTTCTGGCTTTTTAGTCCCACATTCCATACAGAAATTACTCGTTATTATAGCTCCACAATTAGGACATTTAACTTCTTCTTTAGATATTTCATCTTTCGGTTCTGATGCTTGAATACCTCCGCCAGCTACATTCATTGAATCCATACCAGTTTGAAATTGTGATTGTGATGAAATATTAGCTCCAAACATAGAACCGCCTTGATTTAACATTCCAACACCCATAAATCCTGTCATAGCACCAGCATCATTACCAGCAGCTGTTTTAATTGCTTCACTTGCTGCTGCATTAGCTCGTGCTCCCTGCATAGCTGGATTCATAGCATATAGCCTATCTCCCTGTGCAGACTTAATAACTTCTGCACTTTCATCTGTTGGTGTTGCACTAGCAATTGATACACGAACTACATTTATACCTTGAGTTCCCCAAGTATCTTGTAAACATTCTTTTACAGCACTACTTATCTCATTTACTGCCCCAGGTAACATATCATAAGATATTTTTTGTATAGCAACTTTTGCAAGTGCAGGTTGCAAAGCTTGCAAAAAATCTGCTAGAAATGTATCTTTAAAATTATCATCTATTACATAATCATTTTCTACATTGCCACCATATGTATGATAAAATGCTAGTGGATCTGTTACTTGCATTACATATTCTCCATAACATCTTATATCTACTGTCATACCGAACTCACTATCTCTAAATGGAATAGGTGTCGTTGTACCAAATTTATTTCCTTTTATATATCTTGTATTTACAAAATATACTCTTTGATCATGAGATGGTATTCCACCAGTCGTAAATCTTTCACCGAACTTTTTAAAAGATTCGATTAAACCTTTTCCAAAACCTCCATAAAACATTGAAGGCTCTGTTCCTTGATTAAAAGTGTAATAGCCAGCTTCGGATGTAAAATCTACAATTTTTCCATCTGAAACTACTATTAAAAATTGATCTTCACCTACTACTATTTTACTACCATTAGTAATAATATTTTCATTACCTTTAGTGTTTGAACCTCCCTTATTCGGAATACCCTTTCTCATAAGTACATTATCATCCATACGCTCACAATATATGTATTCTAACCATTCATCCGCAAGTGTACTTGATCCTGCAGATAATGCAGCTTTAATTAAACCCATTTTATCATCCCTTCTAGTATATCAATACCATGAATAGTATATAATAAAATGTGATTAAAATCAAATACTTTTTTAATATATTAAAAAAAAAGAAGTAAATATAAGGTCAACAATTTATTCCTTTTACTTGTAATTCTTCTTTTTCCTTTTTATCATCATCATACCAATGTTTATTAGGATCACGTCCTATATTCCTTTTTTCAATCATCATCCATATCTGACTTGATATAAATAAACTTGAAAATGTACCAACAAATAATCCTATAAGCAATGCTATATTAAAATTCAAAATTTCATAAGATCCTATAATTATCAAACTTATAACAGGTAAAAGTGTTGTTATAGTCGTTATAATACATCTAGTAATTGTTTGTCTCAAACTTAAATTTACTATATTTTTCAATTGTTCTACATTTTTTATCTTATCCTTATACAATTTTGTTTTATTTTCCCTTATTCTATCAAATATTACTATTGTATTATTTATTGAATATCCGATTATTGATAGTATTGCTGCAATAAACATACTATTTACTTCAAGTCTAAACAAACTAAATATTATTAATACAAGCAAGCTATCATGGATTAATGCAAGTATTGCACTAACACCATAACTGAATTTAAATCTTATAGTTATATATATTATCATACCTATACAAGCATATATTAAAGCTTTTATAGCATTTTTAGTTATATCTTTTTTTACTTGATTAGATATAGCACCTACGCTCGTAGTAGCTTCATATTTTTGATCAAAATAGTCTTCTACTTTTTTTGTCTCGCTATTATCAAGTACATTATCAATAGTTGCATATACCCTTGAATCATCTATAGATTCTATTTTATCAACTTTATACTCTAATTCCTCTAGATCATTTTCAATATTTTTATAATCTAATTTATTTTTTGAGTTGATTTCTATAGTAGAACCACCTTTAAAATCTATTCCTAGATTCAAGCCTTCACTATAAGTATACATTAATCCAATAACAATAATTAAACTAACAATTGTAAATATAATATTTTTTGGTTTAACAAAATCAAAATTATTTTCTTTTTTAGAATCTTTGTATCCAATAAATGCTTTAGTATGTTTTTCAAATTTTTCGCTATTTACAAATATTTTTAACATATATCTATTTAAATAAACCATTACTATAAATGTAACTATTATACTTATGATTAACATAGTTGCAAATCCTTTAACACTACTTTCACCAAATATAAATAATATTATAGCAGCTATTAATGTTGTTATATTTGCATCTAATATTGAAATAAATGATTCTTTACTTCCTTCTTGATATGCTGTTTTTAAACTTACTTTTCGTTTTAACTCTTCCCTTATTCTAGCAAAACTAACGACAGAAGAATCAACAGCCATTCCTATACCAATTACAAGTGCAGCTATACCTTGCAATGATAATCTTCCGCCAACTAAATTAAATATTAAAAGGGTTAAAAAGGTATAAGCTATGATACTGATACTTGCAATTATCCCACTTACTTTATATAAAATTATAAGAAGAAGTGCAATTAAAATAACTCCAACTAATCCTGCTGTGAATGTTTTCTCAAGTGAATTTTCACCAAAAGATGCAGATACAGTTTTAGATGATATTTCTGTTAATTTTGTTGGCATACTACCACTATTTATCAAATCCACTAAACTCTGCGCTTCTTCTTTAGAAAACCTTCCCTGTATTATAACATCAGAAGAAAAGCCTTGTGAAACTCCTGCAACAGATAGACAATTTGAATTTTGTAAATCCCCACAAGCATGAAATGTCCCTTTTGAATCATTTTCATCATCGTTCTCATCCAAATTTTCGTATGTGTAATATCCATATCCAAAATATTCAGGAGAATTAAATTCATTAACAAGTTCCATGTCATCCTCATAGTCCAACCATATTACTATTTGATTATTATCCATTTCACTAACTTTTTTAGTTTGTTTATAGAACTGCTCTTTATCTTTTACACTTAATGAAATATAATATCCCTTATCTGCACTATATCCAACACTAGCTTTGCCACTATCAAGTACAGTACTATCCATAAGAAGTTCACCATCAATTGTTCTAAAAGTTAATGCAGCAGTTGTACTTATAGTATTTCTTGCTTCCTCTATATTATCTACCCCGGCCATAGTAACACGAATGTTATCTCCTTCTATAGATATTTCTGGTTCACTAACTCCCAAAGAATTTATACGTTTATCGATTATTTTATAAGTACTTGTTACCATTTCATTTGTTACATCTGATCCATCAATACTATCAACCTGATATAGTACTTCAAACCCACCTTGCAAATCTAATCCATATTTTAAATTTTTAATATCAAAATAAACACCTAATACAGATATAATTAATATACAAATAAGTATAGTAATTGATACACTAAGTTTTGTTCTTTTGTTATTTTTTTTAATTTGGTTTAATTACTTTTTTTCTAATTTCAGATTTTACATATTCATCAATTTGCGTATCACTCAAGTTTAAAATATCATCTACCATTTGATATAAAAGTAAATTATTTGCTTTAGACCATTTTGTTTCTTTAAGATAATTCCATATATCTTCTTCCTTTATGTAATCTAAATCATTTCTCTTTAGAGCTACTACTTTAGCATTTAAAGCCGGTTTAAGTCTATCATACAATTCTTTTATACTATTAAATTCTATGTCCATAACTCCTCCAAAATATTTACATACATATACATTATATATTAAATAAGATAATTTTTAAAGAAGATTTAAGAAATTTTTTGAAAAAATCACATTTCCATAATTTTATAAGTTAAATCGCTAGAGTATCTTTTCATCTTTATGTATAAAAATTATACTACAGGTACTATCAACAAGCATGTCAAGATAATTTGCATGTTATAATATTTTAAATTATTTATACATTTTAATAAATATTTGCTATAATAAGAAAAAGGAGTGATTATCTTGAAATCAAATAATATAAATTCTAGTAGAACTGAAAGATATAAAAAAAACTATAATCTTAATTCTAAAGGTAAAAACACTCAAGTGAAAAGTAAAAAGAAAAAAAGAAAACTTAGATGGAAAAATATAATAATATTTATTATGATAATATTATTATCTGTAATACTAATAATTTCTATAATAAACATTATAAAGTGGAAATTAGATTCAAATAATACCAAAAATCAAATTAAAGATACTACTGAAAATAGTACAGTAAATGAAAAAGAAGATTCAGAAAATACTGAAATAATTGAAAACGATGTTCCAAAATCTGACCCCTATTGGGAATATATAACTATGAAACTTATAGATGTAGATTTCAGCGAATTAAAAAAAACAAATGAATCTACTGTTGGATGGATTCAAGTTGGTGGAACTAATATAAATTATCCATTTGTTCAATATACAGATAATAATTTTTACTTAAATCATACATTTGATAAAAGTTATAATAGTGCTGGATGGGTTTTCATGGATTACAGGAATAATGTATCAAATTTTGATAAAAACACTATTATTTATGCTCATGGAAGACTAGATAATACTATGTTTGGATCATTAAGAAAAATATTAACGAGTGGTTGGCTCAATAATAAAAACAATTATGTTATAAAATTATCTACAGAATCAGAAAACACTTTGTGGCAAGTATTCAGTGTATATAGAATTCCTACAACTAATGATTATCTAAAAACAAATTTTAATAGTAGTAATAGTTTTATGGAATTTGCAAACATGTTGTTAAATAGAAGTGCATTTAATTTTAATACAACAGTTAATGAGAATGATAAAATATTAACACTTTCTACTTGTTATGATGATTATGATAAAGTCGTTTTACATGCAAAACTTATTAAAAGAGAAAAAAAGCAATGAATATTTTTTCTTTTTTTATTCTTGATATCTTGAAACATTCAAAATAATGCCGATCGATATCATAATTATAAGTAGACTAGAACCTCCATATGAAAGGAACGGAAGAGTTACTCCAGTAACTGGAATAAGTCCCACTACTACGCTTAAATTAAGTATAGATTGAAAAATCAATCCAAAGGTTATTCCGAATGACAAATATTTCCCAAATAAGTTATCACATTTCATACTTATTTTAAGACAGTTATAAAATATTATTATGAATAATGTTGATACAATTATTATTCCCATAAAACCAAATTCTTCAGATATTATTGAAAATATAAAATCTGTTTGAGGTTCTGGTAAATAAAAATGCTTCTGAATGGAATTACCAAATCCAAGTCCAAATAATCCCCCAGGTCCAATACTATATAAAGATTGTATTATTTGAAATCCACTTCCAAGTGGATCACTCCACGGATTTAAAAATGAAAGTATTCTTTTTAACCTATATGGTGCAACTATTATAAGAACTACTATTCCAATAATCCCCACTATAGCAAATTTAATAAACACTTTAATATCTAATCCAGCTATAAAAAGTAAACCTATTATAGTCATAACAAGTATAATTCCAGTTCCAAAATCAGGTTGCAACATAATAATTCCAAACATAACTAAAGTTATTATTAATATTGGAAGTACACCTTTTTTAAAATTTTTCATACTATTTGGATTATTAGATAAATATTTAGATGTAAATATTATAAGGCCGAGTTTAGCAAATTCACTAGGTTGTATTCCAAATGATCCTATACCAAACCAACTACGAGATCCATTTCTAACAGTCCCTATACCTGGTATTAATACAAGTATTAATAATGTTATACATATTAGAAGTATCTTATTAGAATATTTAAAATATTTTTTATAGTCTATTTTACTTACTATAATCATAAATATTATACCAATTATAAAAAATAATCCTTGATTTTTTAAATATTTATATGGATCATTATACTTATACTCTGCCCAAACATTTGATGAAGAATAAATCATAATAACACCAAATAATGATATTAATAAAACACTTATAAATAATGTTAATTCTATGTTTTTATTCTTCATTTTATCACCATTATATTTTATTATATTAAATATAAAAAAGAACATTTAAAATGTCTTATGATATTACTAATCTGAATGAGGTATGATCCATTCCAGAACCGCGAAATGTTGACCTAAAAAACGTGCTTTCAATCTTTCTTTCAAGAAACGTGGCTTTATTTGATTCTCTTCCTATTATAGAAGTTAAGAAAAAACCATGTCCATAGCAAATTTTACCACCACAAGCATCTTCAACGATATTACTGGTATAAGAATCATAATATTTTGAATCAGATGGTAAAGTTTCTTTAGTAAAACCTGATATACCATCTATTTGAGGTAATCCATCATCATCTATAATTGTGGCCATCATGTGATTCCAATTTGAATTGTATACTCCTGTTATATTTCCTGTTGTAGATCCGCCTCCACCACATGAACCTGTTCCATCGCCTCTATCTTCTATATCATCATAGCTACAAACATTGCCTAATGAATCAGAACTTCTACCTTCTGTTCTATCGCCAAGTGGTGGATTATAAATTCCCTTGTTTTTTTCATCATATGAAGGATTTCCATATTTTCCATATTTGCTTTTATATAAATACATTATAGCCATATATTCTGTATTTTTTGCCATATGAGCATCCCCCATGCTTATATATTCGTTATATGTTAAAGCTGAATAGTAATTATTTTCCGTATTTCTATGATCTCTTGTATGATATGGCTTAACTACTGTATTATCTAAAGCATTAAAATCATTATTTTCAAAACCTCCCCTAAATTTACCTACCCATATTCCTTTAAGTTCTTTATCACCAAAAGTAAAAGCAGGATGAGTATACCAATTTTCTATTGTAGAAGTAGTATATACTGGTATTTCAATATCTTTATCATTTTGCGCTATAAACTTTATATCAATTATATTTGGAGTAGAAGATCCATTTTCAGGAGAAATTCCATTTTTAGAATACATTGTATATGAAAATCTTGGAATGAATACCATCATTGCTTTTACTTCTTTTTCTATGTCTAATACATCTC
Organism: uncultured Bacilli bacterium; assembly: GCA_947588865.1. Lineage (GTDB taxonomy): Bacteria > Bacillota_I > Bacilli_A > RF39 > UBA660 > UMGS1613. The sequence continues at coordinate 1,308 of CANPYQ010000034.1, read as the reverse complement.
CTATTTGTTTTTCTACGCCTTTATTTAATATTACTGCATTTGCCCATTCTTGTTTCTTATAATCATACCACTTACTATATTCATCTACTATTTTCCATAATTTTTCTTCCTCATCATATATTACCGGATATAATCCTTCATATACTTCTGCAACTGGAATGTATTCATCTTCTATATAATAGTCTTCTCCTAATTCTTTATTTACATAAACTTTTTCATCATATTGTAAATTTAATGATTTTTTCACTTCATTATCATTTAATAATAATGTTCCTTCTTTTGGTTTATTTCCACTTACATTTACTTTTATTTCTTTTTCTCCACACTTTATATTTCCATTTTTTATTACAATACACTCACTAGGAGTAAATTCATCCTCTAAGTTTTCGGAATATAAAGCTTGTTCTACTGCTCTTACATAGTTTTCTGCACTTATTATATAACTTTGTTTTTTAGAATCTTCTATTATATCTAACACTATTGGTGTTGCTATTAATGCTATTATTGCTAATATTGTTATCACTGCAAGTAACTCTACTAGTGTAAATCCTCTCTTCATTTTACCACTTCTTCCTATTATTTAGTATACCATGCCCCCCCCCCCTGTCAAGAGTATGAGATGTTATCATATTTTTAGACAGGATTTATGTAGTGGTAAACTTAAAGTAGACAACTTGAGAGGGTATATAGACAATTTATTATTTTTTCTATACAATTATATTGAAATATATACAATGAAAGGACTGATGTTTTTATGAATATGCATTATAGTACTGATCTTAAGAAAAAATTATGTGAAGATATTTGTCTTCACCATGCTTCTACTATTAAAACTGCTAAAAATTATAATATCCCTCTTAAAACTTTAGAAAAATGGATTACTTCTTATAATAAAGATAATCACTGTTTTGATCCTAAAGTTCAATTTGTCAATGATTTTAAGTTAATTAACAATTTATCTTCTGATCCTATTTATGATGATTTATCTATTGATGAACTTAAGAAAACCTTAATGAAGAAAGATATTGAGATTGCTAGATTAAAAAAAGGGTATCTTGTGAAAGAAGGTGGTATGGGAGAAAAGGTATTCATTACTTTCTCCAAAAAGAATACGAAGTAATTCTTGAATTATCTTCTAAATATTCTGTTAATTCTTTATGTATTGAAATGAATATTAATCGTTCTGGCTTTTATAAATGGATTAACAGAAGATTTCATCCTTCTAATAGACAATTAAATAGAATCGATGCTTGTAGATTATTTGAACATTATCATCTTCTTTTCCCTTCTCATGGCTATCGTTGGTTA
>CANPYQ010000033.1 GCA_947588865.1 uncultured Bacilli bacterium | reverse complement strand
TTATACCTCCACCTAATGTAACAGGTAAACTTCATTTAGGACATGCTTGGGATACAACTTTACAAGATATAATGATTCGTTATAAAAAAATGGATGGATATGACACTCTATGGCTTCCAGGCATGGATCATGCTGCAATTGCTACTGAAGCAAAAGTAGTTGCTAAAATAAAAAAAGATGGATTAGATAAATATGAAATGGGCAGAGAAAGGTTTTTAGAAGAGTGTTGGAAATGGACTGAAGAATATTCAGATAATATAAGAAGACAATGGGCAAAATTAGGATTAGCACTTGATTATAAAAAAGAAGCATTTACCTTAGATAAAAATTTAACTAAAGCAGTAAAACATGTATTCGTGACACTTTATAAAGAAGGATTGATATACAGAGGAGAACGAATTATAAACTGGGATCCAGTCGCAAAAACAGCTTTATCTAATGAAGAGGTTATCTATAAAGAAGATGAAGGGGCGTTCTATCACTTAAAATATTTTATTGAAAATAGTGATGAATACCTAGAAGTTGCAACAACTCGTCCTGAAACATTATTTGGCGATACAGCAGTAGCAGTTAATCCTAAAGATAAAAGATATAAACATTTAATAGGTAAAAATGTTGTATTACCAGTACTTGGTAAGCTAATTCCAATAGTAGGAGATATACATGCTGATATGGAGTTTGGAACTGGTGTAGTTAAAATAACCCCAGCCCATGATCCCAACGATTTTGAGGTTGGAAATAGACATAATTTAGATCGAATAGTAGTTATGAATGAAGATGCTACTATGAATGAAAATGCAGGTAAATATTGTGGATTAACTAGAGAAAAATGTAGAGAGGAACTTGTTGAGGATTTAAAAGAAACTGGTATTCTAATTAAAATAGAAAAAATGGTTCATAGTGTAGGACATAGTGAAAGAACTGACGCAGTAGTTGAACCATACTTATCGAAGCAATGGTTTGTTAAGATGAGACCTCTTGCCGATACAGTCTTAGAAAATCAAAAAAATAAAGATAAAAAAGTAAACTTTATACCATCTCGTTTTGAAAAGACTATGAATCATTGGATGGAGATAACTTATGATTGGTGTATTTCAAGACAGTTATGGTGGGGACATAGAATTCCTGCTTGGTATAAGAAAGATGAAATATATGTAGGAGTAGAACCACCTAAAGGGGATGGTTGGATACAAGATAAAGATGTGTTAGATACATGGTTTTCAAGTGCTTTATGGCCTTTTGCTACGCTAGGATGGCCTGATAATACTACAGATTATGATAGATATTATCCAAATGATGTACTTGTAACAGGTTATGACATTATCCCTTTTTGGGTAAATAGAATGACATTTCAAGGATTAAAATTTACGCAAAAAAGGCCATTCAAAGATTGTTTAATACATGGACTAATCCGTGATAAACAAGGAAGAAAAATGAGCAAATCACTTGGTAATGGTGTAGATCCCATGGATGTCATCGAAGATTATGGATGTGATGCACTTAGATATTTTTTAGCTACATCATCTGCTCCTGGTATGGATTTAAGATACGATGAAGAAAAAGTTAGAAGTACTTGGAATTTTATCAATAAGTTATGGAATGCATCTAGATTTGTACTTATGAATATTGAAGATATAAATGCAGATAATTACACACTAGAAAACTTAAGTATACCAGATAAATGGATTTTAAATAAACTAAATAATTTAATTAAATTAGCAAGAAAGCATATGGAAAAGTATGAATTTAATGTAGTTGGCAGTGAGCTTTATGCATTTATCTGGAATGATTTCTGTGATTGGTATATAGAACTTTCTAAACACAATATGAACAATACCACTAAAAGTGTACTTTTAAAGGTGTTGACTGATATACTTAAATTGCTTCACCCATTTATGCCTTTTGTAACTGAAGAGATATATTCAAAGTTGCCTATTAAAGAAAATGAATCTATAATGATTAGTTCATATCCAAAAGTAGATAAGAAATATAGTTTTAATGTAGATTTAGATTATACTCTCGAATTAATTACAAAAATAAGAAAAGTAAAACTTGAAAATAATATTAAAGAATATTATATATATCACAAACAGTTAGATAATATAGATATAATATCAAGTATGTTAAAAATTGATAAATCTAATATTTTGAATATGAAAAATGATTTAAATGAAATTGTTATAGATAAAAATGTAAGTGTATTGTATGATGGTAGTGAAAATCTTGTAAAAGAAAGAGAATCTTTGCTAAAAGAAAAAGAAAGATTAATAGCTAGTATAGAAAGAAGAGAAAAGCTACTTTCTAATAAAAATTATACAAGTAAAGCTCCAGAAAATATAGTAAAACAAGAGATGAAAAATCTTTCTTTAGAAAAAGAAAATTTAGAAGCTATTCTTATGAAATTAAAGTAAGAATAGCTTTTTTCATTTTCATTTTATTTACATATTTTTGATAAAAAATAAAAAAAATACTATATTATATGATATAATGGTATAGGTGATAAAGATGGATAATATAGATGCCAAGATTGATGAACTTATAAAAAGATTAAATAAAGCAAATTTTGAATATTATACACTTGATCAGCCAACAATAACAGATCAAGAATATGATAGTTTAATGGACGAGTTAATTCATTTAGAAAGTCAGTATCCATCTAAAGTTAGAGAGGATTCTCCAACAATTCGTATAGGTGGTGAAGTAATAAGTGACTTTAAGAAAGTAACACACTCTATTCCTATGATGAGTTTAGGAGATATATTTAATGAGGAAGAAATAAAAGAATTTGATGAAAAGATAAGAAAGACTATAAAAAACCCAGAGTATGTTTGTGAACTTAAAATAGATGGATTAAGTGTTTCTTTAGTGTATGAAAATGGTAAATTAATTAGAGGCTCTACCCGCGGTGATGGTGTAGTTGGTGAAGATATAACACACAATGTTAAAACAATAAAAAATGTACCTCTTTCGCTCCCTAATAATATAAATGTAGAAGTTAGAGGAGAAATATATATGCCTAAAGACTCATTTGAAAAATTGAATGAATATAGAATTAAAAAAGGGGAAAAAGAATTTGCAAATCCTAGAAATGCGGCAGCAGGTTCAGTAAGACAATTAGATAGTAAAGTGTCAGCTGAAAGAAATCTTTCTACATTTATGTATCATTTACCTCTTGCTGATAATTATAATATTAAAACACAAGAAGAAGCACTAAAATTTATGAAAGATTTAACATTTACAGTAAATCCTAATATAGTTAAAGTAAATAATATTAAAGATTTAATGAATTATATAGATTATTGGAAAGAAAATAGAAATTCATTACCTTATGAAATAGATGGTATAGTTATAAAGGTAAATAGTTTTGCTGATCAAAGAAAATTAGGGGTTACAGCTAAAACTCCAAAGTGGGCAATAGCATATAAATTTCCTGCAGAGGAAGTTTTAACTAAGTTAAATAATATAGAATTTTGTGTAGGTAGAACTGGCAAGATTACACCACGTGCAGATTTAGATCCTGTTAGACTTCAGGGTAGTATAGTTAGAAGTGCTACATTAAATAATCAAGATTATATAAAAGAAAAAGATATAAGAATAGGTGATATTGTTTCTATTAGAAAAGCGGGGGATGTTATTCCTGAGGTTGTTGAAGTAAAAAAAGAAAGAAGAACGGGTAAAGAATTAGTATTTAAAATGATAGAAAATTGCCCTATATGTGGCACTAAACTTATAAAAAAAGAAGATGAAGTGGCATATTTTTGCCCTAATTTAGAATGTGATGCAAGAAATATAGAAGGACTTATACATTTTTCTTCTAGAGATGCTATGAATATAGAAGGATTTGGACAAAGTATTGTTGAGGATTTTTATAATATAGGATATTTGAGGAGTATAAGTGATTATTATAATTTGAAAGATCATAAAGAGACTTTAATGGAATTAGAGGGTTTTGGAGAAAAAAGTATAAATAATTTATTAGATAATGTAGAAAATAGCAAAAAAAATTCTTTGGAAAAATTATTGTTTGGTTTAGGAATTAAGCATGTTGGAAAGAAAACTGCACAAATTCTTAGTGAACATTATTTAACACTTGATAGACTTATGGAAGCAAAAATAGAAGATTTATCTAGTATTCCTGATATAGGGAGTACAATTGCAAATTCTATAATAGATTATTTTTCTAATGAAAAAAATAAAGAATTAATAAATAATTTAAAATCAAATAATGTAAATATGAGTTTTACTATAAAAGAAAAAAATATGAATAAAATGTTTGAAGATAAGACATTTGTACTTACTGGAACACTTAGTTCTCTAACTCGTAATGAAGCAAAAGATTTAATAGAGTCTTTAGGTGGCAAAAATACAAGCTCTGTTAGTAGAAAAACAGATGTTGTAATAGCTGGGGCTTCTCCAGGAAATAAATATGATGAAGCAGTAAAACTTGGAATTACTATTTGGACTGAAGAAGATTTTATTAAATATAGTGGGAGGTAATTATGATAGAATGGGAAGGATTTAAAGGCATTAAATGGCAAAAGAGTATAGATGTTCAAAATTTTATTGAATCAAATTATAAAGAATATACAAGCGATGATAAATTTTTAACTGGTAAGACGAAAAGAACAGAGAAAGTATGGAATAAATGTAAAAAATTACTTAATAAAGAAGCAATTAGCGGAGTTCTCGATGTTGAAACTTTTATAATGAGTGGTATTGACAATTTTAATCCTGGATATATAGACAGGTCAAATGAAGTAATAGTTGGTCTTCAAACGGATGAGCCATTAAAGAGAATAGTTAATCCATATGGTGGATTAAGGATGGTAAAAAAATCTCTAGAAGCATATGGGTATCATTTAGATAAAGAATTGGAACAAAATTTTAAAGAATTTAGAAAGACACATAACGATGGAGTTTTTGATGCATATACTGATGAAATAAAATGTGCTCGCCATAATCATTTAATAACTGGACTTCCAGATGCATATGGTAGGGGAAGAATAATAGGTGATTATAGGCGTCTTGCCTTATATGGAGCAGATTTCTTAATAGAACAAAAGAAATTAGATCTATCTAAATTTAACAATATAAGTGATGTTTCAGTAATACAATTAAGAGAGGATATATCAGAACAAATAAAAGCCTTAGAAGAAATAAAAAAAATGGCATCACGTTATGGATTTGATGTTTCTCATCCTGCAAGTAATGCAAAAGAAGCTATTCAATGGACCTATTTTGCATATTTAGCAGCTGTAAAACAAAATAATGGTGCTGCAACAAGTATTGGCAGAAATACAACATTTTTTGATATATATATTGAAAGAGATATACAAAGAGGTCTTTTAACAGAGTTAGAAGCACAAGAATTAATAGATCAATATGTAATTAAGTTAAGGTTTGTAAGGCACTTAAGGACACCAGAATATAATGAACTTTTCGCAGGAGATCCTACTTGGGTTACAGAATCAATAGGAGGTATGTTTGATGATTTTAGATCATTAGTAACGAAAACATCATACCGTATTTTAAATACTTTAAATAATATTGGATCGTCAGCAGAACCTAATTTAACTATTCTATGGAGTAGTAAATTACCTGAAAATTTTAAAAAATATGCGTGCAGAATGTCTATAAAAACTCATACATTACAATTCGAAAATGATGATTTAATGAGACCTATATATGGTAATGATTATGCAATTAGTTGTTGTGTATCTGCTATGAGTATTGGACATCAAACACAATTGTTTGGTGCTAGAATAAATTTTGTTAAAGTACTTTTATATGCTCTTAATGGTGGTAGAGATGAAATTACAGGAGAACTTGTAATAGATGGTATAGATCAAATAAATGATGAGTATTTAGATTGTGAAGAAGTTTTAAAATTATTTGATAAAGTTTTAAAGAAAACAGTTAAAATTTATGTAGATGCGTTGAATATAATTCACTATATGCATGATAAATATGCTTATGAAAGTAGTCAAATGGCATTTTTAGATACAAATCCAGAATATTTAATGGCATTTGGTCTTGCTGGACTTTCAATAGTTGTTGACTCTTTTTCTGCAATACAAGTAGGACATGTAAGAGTTAAAAGAGATGATAGAGGGCTTACAACAGCTTTTGATACAGAATTTGATTTTCCTAGATATGGAAATAATAACAATATTGTAGATTCAATTGCTACTAATTTGGTAAAAAGAGTATATAACGAATTAAAAAAATATCCACTTTATAAAAAGGCAATACCAACACTTTCTATACTTACAATAACTTCTAATGTTGTATATGGAAAGCATACAGGAGCAACTCCAGATGGAAGAAAAGCGAAAGCTCCATTTTCTCCAGGTGCTAATCCTACTCAAGGGGCTGATAAATCAGGTGCTTTAGCTTCACTCTCATCAGTTGCCAAAATACCATATAAAAATTGTTGTCAAGATGGTATATCTAATACTTTTTCAATTTCACCAGATGCACTTGGTAAAGATGAAGAAGTAAGAGTGTCAAATCTTATTAAAATCCTTGATGGATATTTTACTAGTGGAGCTCAACATTTAAATGTAAATGTACTTAATAAAGAAATTTTAATAGATGCTATGAATAATCCAAGCAAATATCCATCCTTAACTATAAGAGTTTCTGGTTATGCAGTTAATTTTAATAGCTTAACTCGTGAACAACAAGAAGAAGTAATTTCAAGGACCTTTCATGAAAAAATTTAAAAAAGGTTTTATACATTCAATTGAAACAATGGGATTAGTTGATGGTCCTGGTATTAGAGTAGTTATATTTATGCAAGGTTGTTGTCTTAGATGTTTATTTTGTCATAATCCTGATACTTGGATTCCAATTTCTAATTTAGAAATAAGTTCAAAAGAAGTAGTTGATGAAATAAGAAAGTATAGACCATATATTGAGCTAGGTGGTGGAGTTACTTTTTCAGGTGGAGAACCTTTATTTCAATCAGAATTTTTACTAGAAATTTTAAAATTATGTAAGAAAGCTGAAATTCATACTTGTATAGATACATCGGGCACTGGATATAATAAAAAATATTTAGATGAAATATTAAAATATACTGATTTAGTTATTTTAGATATAAAAGCAATAGACCAAGAAAATTATAAAAAAATAACAGGTAAAAGTATGGATATGTTTAATTATTTCAAAGATAAATTAATAGAAAATAATAATAAAGTATGGTTAAGGCAAGTTATAGTGCCTACAATAAATGATAATGATGACTATATTTTAAAATTAAAGGAATATATAAAACAATTTAAAAATGTAGAGAAAGTAGAACTACTTGCTTATCACACTATGGGTGTAGATAAATATAAAAAATTGCATTTAAAATATAAACTAAAAGATGTTGAATCTTTAACTAAAGAAAAATTACAAGAATTAGAAAAGCTTCTTTAAATTGTATCAAGGCACTTAGCTGTCTTGGTATTTTTATATATATTAAAACATATAATTCATTGGTGAAAACAATGAAATTAAATGAAATTATAAAAGTTATAAATGGTAAATCAAATATAACTCATGATTGTTTAATAAAGGAAATAAAAACAGATACAAGAAAGATAAATAAAGGTGATATATTTATAGCTTTAAAAGGGAAAAACTATGATGGTCACGAATTTATAGATGAAGCAATAAAGAAAGGCGCAATAGCTTGTATAACAGAACATGATATGAATGATAAATGTATCCAAGTTAAAGACACCTATCAAAGCTTATTTGATTTAGGTAATTACATTAGAAATAAGTTTGATGTACCACTTATAGCTATTACAGGATCAAATGGCAAAACAACTACAAAAGATTTAATATATCATATACTTAGTGCAAAATATAATGTATTAAAAAATGAAGAAAGTAAAAACAATATAATAGGGGTATCAAATACTTTATTTAAATTAAATAACGATTATGATATGATCGTAATGGAACTTGGATCTAATCATATAGGAGAAATAAGAAATTTGTCTCTTTTATGTAACCCAAATAAGTCGATAATTACTAATATTGGTTCATCACATTTAGGATATTTTAAGACAAGAAAAAATATTTTTAAAGAAAAATATAGTATTATTGATGGAATGTACAAAAAAGAATTGATTGTAAATGGAGATGATAAGTACTTAAAAAAATTAAATGGTTATAAATGTGGATTAAATAAAAAAAATGATTTAAGAGCCTATAATATAGAACAAAATCTAGAAAATATTTCTTTTTATATAAAATTAGACAAAGAATATAAAATAGTGTTCAATTGTCCTGGGAAACATTTTATAAATGATATATTACTTGCTATAAAAATAGGACTTGATTATAAAATAAATATAAAAACAATTATTAAAAGAGTAAAAAGCTTTAAAATAGCAAATAAAAGGATGACTTTGTTAAAAGTTGGTAATAATATTATTTTAAATGATTGTTATAATTCTAGCTATGAATCTATAAAAGCTGGTTTAGAACATATAAAAATGATACCTAATAATGTAACCCTTATACTTGGTGATGTATTAGAGCTTGGGAACTACTCTAAAAAAATTCATAAGAAAATAAACAGATTAGTAAAAAAAATCAATACTAATCAAGTTTTAACTGTAGGAACTTATTCAAAATATATAAAAGGAATTAATTTTAAAACTTCAGATGAATTAATAGAATATATAAAAGAAAACCCAATAAAAAATAGTTATATTTATGTTAAAGGTTCTAGAAGAATGAATTTAGATAAAGTAGTGGATTATTTTTCACTTTTAAAGTAATATTTACTTATTAATTGATAGATGTTATAATATATTTACTTTGAGGTGGAATATGAAAATAAAATATGAACTATTAAAAAATGATATAAAAACAAAAGCCAGATATGGTTTATTACATACTAATTATGGTACTTTTGAAACACCTATGTTTATGCCTGTAGGGACTCAAGCTACAGTGAAAACTTTATCACCAGAGGAAATAAAAGAACTTGGTAGCGGAGTAATACTTTCAAATACATATCACCTCTGGCTTAGACCAGGTGAGAATATAATATCTAAAGCAGGTGGCCTTCATAAATTTATGAATTATGATGGACCAATTTTAACTGATAGTGGTGGTTTTCAAGTTTTTAGTTTAGCAAAAAATAAGAAAAAAGATATAAAGGAAGAAGGAGTCTATTTTAAAAGTCATATAGATGGTTCTAAATTATTATTAACACCGGAACTTTCAATAAAAATACAAAATAAATTAGATAGTGATATAGCTATGTCCTTTGACGAATGTATTCCTTATCCAGCAAGTTATGAATATGCAAAAGAAAGTACAGAAAGGACTCTTAGGTGGGCTAAACGTGGTAAAGATGTATTTAATAATGAAAGACAATCACTATTTGGTATAGTACAAGGTGGAGAATATGAGGATTTAAGAAAATATAGTGCAAAAGAAACCGTTAAAATGGACTTTGATGGGTATAGTATAGGTGGTACTAGTGTAGGTGAAGATAAAGATACTATGTATAAAATGATTGATTATGCAATAGAGTATCTACCAAAAGATAAACCAAGATATTTAATGGGAGTAGGTGATCCTATAGATATAATAGAGGGTGTAATTAGGGGAATAGATATGTTTGACTGTGTACTTCCAACTAGGATAGCTCGTCATGGAAATGCATTTACTACACATGGTAAAATTAACATAAAAAATGCAAAATATAAGGAAGATTTTTCACCTATAGAAAATAATTGTGATTGTTATGCTTGTAAAAATTACACTAAAGCTTATATAAGACATTTAATAGTTGCAAATGAATCTTTTGGTCAAAGACTTTTATCTATACACAATATTAGATTTTTAACTAAATTAACAGAAGATTTAAGACAATCTATAAAAGATGGTAACATCTTAAAATATAAAGATGAATTTATAAAAAAGTATTGTGGTAATAATGAGAATAATTAACACAAATTATAAAATAAAAGGTACAATAAATGCAAAAATTGTTCTTATATCAGATTTACATTATTATTGTAAAAGTGATATAAAATTACTTATTAAAGTTTTAAAAAGAATAAATAAAATAAGACCAGACTATATATGTATTCCAGGAGATATTGTAGATGAGTATCATATAAAAGATGAAAAATGTTTTATCAATTGGTTAAATAATTTATCAAAAATAGCCAAAGTAATAATATCAATAGGTAATCATGAATTTTATTATAATAAAAGTAAAAAAATATTTAAATTAAATATAAATTTAAAATATAAAATATCTAAAATATCAAATTTATATTTGCTCGATAATAAAAATATAGTATTAGATAATATTAATTTTATAGGTCTTACATTGCCAATTGAATATTACAATTCATCCAACAAAAATAATATTCTTGGGAAATATTTAAAAAATATTAAAGTATCTAATAATCATTATAATGTTCTACTTTGTCATTCCCCAATAGATATATCTAAAAAAGACGCCTTAAAAAATTTAAATATAGATTTAGTGTTATGTGGCCATACACACGGTGGAATTACTCCTAGATTTTTAAGACCAATAATTGGAAATAGTGGATTAATAAGTGTAGATATGCATTTGTTTCCTAAAAATGTTTATGGACATTTAAAAGTATGTAATTCAAATATAATTATAACATCAGGTATAAGAGTTATTTCACATATAAATAAATTTAGAATTTTAAAAGATTTCTTTTCTTCTGAAATAGTAATAATTGAAATCAATTGACTATAAGTCAATTTTTTAGATTAACTTTTTATTGATAAAATATAATTATTAATTTACTTTTTATATTATAAATAGTATAATTATACTGGTACATATAATAGGGATGGTGTTATAATGTTTTATTTATTGTTAATTTGTTACATAACCATCTTTATATCTATTATTTTGTTATTGGTATGCGCTTTAGAAAGAAATAAAAAATCATTTACATTACGAAAGCATAAAAACGATGAATATGCAATATTAATACCGGCTCGTGATGAATCTAATGTTATACAAAAACTTCTTGAAAGTATTAAGATACAAAATAACGATATGAGCAATGTATATGTTATAGTTGAACAAAAAGAAGATAAAACCTGTGATATAGTCAAAAAATATGGGGCAAATATATATATTAGAAAAAAACCTATTAAAAGTAGAAAAGGGTACGCTATTGACGAATGTATAAAGGAAATTTTAAAAAGTAAGCATTATGATTTATATTTCATATTTGATGCGGATAATGTTATTGATAAAAATTTTATAAAAATTATGTTAGATTATTGGCATAAAGGTTATGATATAGCTACTGGATATAGAAACATTTTAAATCCGTTTAATTGGATAAGTGGATGCTCAATACTTATGTTTTCCCTAATAAATACAATAGTAAATAAAAATAATATAAAAAATAATAAACCAGTACTATTATGTGGTACAGGATTATATATAAGTGGAAAAATAATTGATAAATTAGGTGGATTCCCATTTAATACACTTACTGAAGATTATGAATTATCTTTATATATAAATGCTAATAATATATCTTCTACATATATTGAAAATGCTATTTATTATGATGAACAACCAGTAAAGATGTCATCTTCTATAAAGCAAAGGACAAGATGGATACAAGGTTTTTATGAAGCTAGAAAAAAAAGATTAAAGGATGTAAAAAATTTATCAAATAAAATAGGAATAACTCCATTAATATTAATAGTATTTAGCGTAATATGTATAATTATATTATCTATAATAGATATATCTGGTTTAACTGTATCAAAAACTAAAAGATATTTATTTAGAAACATTTAATAAAAATTTATACAAACCACA
>CANPYQ010000032.1 GCA_947588865.1 uncultured Bacilli bacterium | reverse complement strand
AGAAGAAAAAGAGTTTTTGAAAAATATGTGTAGATATTATCATATAAATAATATATGTTTTTATGATTATTATATTAGTTTAATGGAAAATGATACACTCTTATTTAGTCCAAGATATCCAGAAAATATAAAATTCGCAAATGTAGAAAAATATAGAAAATACACCCTAAAAGAGTTAGGATTAGAGTAAAAGTAAATGATTTTAAGTAGGAGGGAATATGAGTAATATAAATAAATTAATAAATAGTTTAATAGAAGACTATAATGTAGATTTAGTTGAAGAAAAAATAGCTTTGCAATATTTTAAAGATAATGAAATACAAATAAAAGGTAATAGCAGTTATGAAGATGCAAGTCTAGTAGATTGTTTGCCAAAAGGAAAACAGTTTATTGTTTTATGTGATGAAAAAAGCAGTAATGAAACTAGAGATTATAGTTGGTGTTTTCAAATAATGCTAAAACATAACGGATTATATTATGTTTTAACAGATAGAGGATAAGGAGGAACTATGAACAAAGATAAAGAATTAGAAGAAGCAATAGAAACTATAAAAAATAGTTATGTAATGTCTACAAAGCATTGTTTAGATGATGAAAATATACAATTAAAACAATCCATAGAAACAATATTACAAACATTAGAAAATTCAGTACCTAAAAAGAAAATAGAAGATGCTTTAGAAACATGTAAAAATGTATATAAAAAAGAAATGAAACCATACCAAACAGAGTATGGACTAAATGTCACATATTTAAGTAAAAAAGAAAAAAACGAATTAGTTAATAAAAGAAATTGTTTAATAACACAAATGGAAACATATAAACAATTATTAGAGGATAAATAAATTAAGTGGAATAAGAGAATGGATAAAAGAGGAGGATATATGAAAGAAAAAATAGAAAGTACATTTACAAAATGGATAGATTATCATGAAATAATAGGTGCAAAAGGGAAAGATGACCATGAAATGCTGATAGAAGAAAAGTGTGAATATTGTAAAGAAGACATGGAAAGTAAACCTATATCAAAGAAATATGTTATTGAAACAATAGTTGATGGGAAATTTTTATACAATTATTGTGATTGTGGATTACATACAGTTGTAGAAATAAAATATTGCCCAATGTGTGGAAGAAAATTATAAAAATGAGCCATACTACTCTAAAGAGGTGTAGATATGACAGACGAAGAAATAATAAAGCTATGGCATCAAGGCATAACAAGATTAAAGTTAGCAAGAATATATCAGCGTAGATATAATCAAAATGTAGAAATAATAAGACTAGATATAAGAAATAGACACGTAAGATTTATAACATATAGAGAAGCATTAAATAGAGTAGAAAAAATATTGTTAAAGGAAGTGAGAAAATGTTAAAAATTAAAGATGATGTAGATTTGAAAGAATTAGAAAAGTTTGGATTTACATATTTTGATGATAAAAGAAGTTATAGATATGGTTGTTTAGACTTGCAAAAAGATTGGTTAGAAATTTTTATAAACAATGCTAGAGTTATAACTATGGCAAGTGATAAGAGCATTTTAGACTTAGACGTTATATATGACTTAATAAAAGCAGATTTAGTAGAAAAAGTAAATACATAAGAAAAGAGATGATAGTATATGAAAATAAAAATAAGAGATAAGTCTAATAATAAAGAAAAAGAAGTAAAAGTAATACAAGAATATATTAATTTTATATTAGTAGAACACCAAGAACGGATATAGAGAGTGTATTAATAAACAAGAGTTAGGACTGATAAAAGAAAAGGTAAAACCACCTAGAAGTGATTTAAATGTAGAAAAAGTAAGAATATAAGGAGGTACATAAGATGAGACTAAATAAGGAAGATTACAATAAAGCAGTAGGATGCCTAAAAAGATATAATTATAATTGCATCAATATAATGAATATACAGAGTGACATATTAAGTTTAAGCATATCTCCAATAGATGGTATGCCAAAGGCTCCATATAAAGTAGGAGATACAACATTAAATAAATTAATACAATTAGAACAAAATGTAGATCTACAAAAATCTATAAGAGAATATAAGGCAGTAATACAAGCTTTGCAAATAGTCAATAAAGAATCTAAGTACATATTTGAAGAAGAATTTAGAAAAGATAAATATAAATATAATATTATAGAAGAATTACATATTAGTGAAGAAACATATAAGAGGAGAAAAAGAAGTTTAATATATGCAGTTCATGAAGAATTAAAAAAATTGACCTAATTTTGACCTTTTTTTATAAAAAATCGTGTTATAATTAGTATAGGTTAAAAAATAAATTATATTTAAAGACTCCTATAACACAGTCAGAAATGGCTCATAGTCCAAGTGTAATTTTAACTAAAACATTTCCCTTGTATTATTTAAAGTTTCATAGAGATTGTACTATAACAGTCTCTTACCAGTAATATATTATTACCCAAGTGTATAACTACAATATCATGTAGCTTGGAATTATCTAATAAGTAGTCAGATAAACGGATACGTTTGTAAGGTTGCTTTCTATGTATAGTAATATACGTAGAGAAGATGTAAAAGTCAATAATGGGTAATGTGCAAATATTATCGCTTAATAAAACACTAGAGTTGTCGCCTCAATAATAGACGCGTGGTGTCCACGAATAAGCCAATAAACCGATGTGACAGTCGAGGGAGGGCGATGAGTCCTACAATGGTAAAAGTCAAAACAATGAGGTTTCTTGTGAAGGTACTGAAAAGTGCCTATAAGACATAACTAGGTTAAAGTAGCTCAAACGAGATAATTACAGAAGAATATTTTGATGAATTAGGTAAATTCAAAAAACAATCATCTGAATGATGGGTGAAATTTAGAAGTAAACAATCTTCTATGTGCTAGAAAGAGGCAAGAAGTTATAGGGTCGCAACTTATAGCTCAGACTTGTCTTCACAGTGGTTGAATAATTAAGATAGATAAATATTTGTAAGAGGAAACTCTAATAATGTATTTTATATATTGCAGTAGGGTAGCAAAGGTAGCTTACTAGTCTCATAAACTAGAGTATAAGAGTTCGATTCTCTTCACTGCAACCAAACGGCTAAAAATAATGTAGTAGTAAAAATGCCGTATTATAAAAAAAGTTTATCAGAAATGGTAAGCTCTTTTTATTGATATTAATATGCTAGGTAATTAATATATAGCTGATGTCGTAGTTAATCTCCTTTCGTAAATAAAATAAAACGAGCTTCATAGCAGTTCGCTTTATTATTACAAATTGAATTAAACAAAAGAGGTAATATATGAAAAGAAGTATTATAGCAGATGAAATAGTAAATGAATGGAATAGAGAAAAATACTTTAAAGAAATAGTTGAAAGAAAAAAATCTAAATGTAAAATAGATAAACAAATGCAATGTGATAAATGTAATTTGAAAGATAATTGCTTAGATAAGGAATAAACATGAATATAAAAAAAAGAAGAGCAAGAAGAAAATATTATAATTGGGAAGCAGAAATTGCAAAAGGAAATACTAATAAATTTTATCATTCAACAGACTTTGAAATAGCAAGAGAAAAAGTATTAGCAAGAGATAAAGGAAAATGTCAATTCTTTTTAGGTAAATGGAATGATGGAAAACATTTTCCAAACAAAATAAAAATAGTAGATGCAAATACAGTACATCATATTATTCCTATAAAGGAAAGACCAGATTTAGCATTAGATATAGATAATATGGTAAGTCTTAGTTTTGAAGCACACGAAATAATAGAAGAAAGACATAGATGGACTTGGAGAAAGAAAAAGAAAAGACTAACGGAGGAAAGATGGTAAATGAAATTAGAACATTTAATACAAGCATATAAAGTAAATAACATAGAAGCGGAACTAAAAGAAATGAATAGCAAAAATGAAAGAGCAGGAGTAATAAATTTTGCAAATGGAATATCAGCATCTTATTTATTAGATGATGAAGATATAGTAATTGCTATGAAAATATTTTTTAATTGTTTAGCAAGAGAAAGTATGAAGTTAGATGCTCAATTAAGTCATGTAATTAAAGTAATACAAGTAATGCAAAATACAATAATGTTATTAAGTAATATACCACAGAACGAATGCAATATGATACTAGATAAGTTAGGGTTATTTGACAATACATTTAAAGAGGGAAAGCAAATAAAACATTTAGACCATACTTATAAGATAGAAGTAGTTGAAGGTTTATTATGTTTAAGTATAAATGAAATAGAATTAATGAAAGGATAATAAATATGGCAAAGATGTTAGTAGATGGAAAACCAGCAGATGATTTGGTATTAAGAGAAGAAATAAGTAAATATGAACAAGCAAGGCAAAGAATGATTATTAAATATGATAATGCCTATATAAGTGATAAACAAATAATAGAAGTCTTAGCTGAAGAAATAATACAATATCAAGACAGAATAAAAAAACAAGAAAGAATAATAGATAACTTAAGTAAGTTAAATGAATCAGTTAATACAAGTGTTGAAGAAGATGAAGATATATTAGATGATGATATAGAAGAAATTATAACAACAAGTCAAATGGCAGATGGAAAGATAGTAAAGACAATTACAGAATATAAGTATAAAGATTAAAAATGGAAGCGGAACACCCCAGTCAAATCTGGAACTAAAAATAGTTAAAGGGGAGCGGGTGTGGTGGTCTTAACTGTCCAACTTTTTTCATTGCTTATGTGAAAGGGGGTATAAAATGCCAACAAAGAAAAAACAATCTGTAATAAATGAAGAAAAAATAGAAACTATAAGAAATGATTTAAGAGCACAACTATTAAGTCAAGGAAAAATGGGAAAGCATTTTGATGATATGGTTGAAGATTATATATACTTTGTAAAGATGAAAGATATTTTACAAAAAGATATAAATACAAAAGGACTTAGATATGAAACAATGACAGGAAACGGATATTTAACGGAAAAAGAAAATAAAAGTCCAGATACTTTGATTAAAACAAATAATCAAATGCTTAAAATTCTGCAAGTTTTAGATTTAAAAGAGCCAGAGGAATTGCCAGAAGTAGGTGATGGCAAAGATGATTTATTGTAAAGAAATAGACGAATACATAAAATTTGTAGAAGAAAATCCAAATGAAACTGACGAAGAAATTAAGTTATTAATTAAAAATATAGTAAAACCGACATTATCGAGAGATGATGTCTTTTTTGATGAAGATAAATATTACAAATGTATTCAATATTGCGAAAAATGGTATTATAAATTATTTCCATATCAAAAATTTATCTATGCTTTGGTATTTATGTATGAAGATAAAAATAGAGATGTAGTTATTTTTCCAGATGTATTTATCCTAATGGGTAGAGGAAATGGAAAAGACGGAATGATTATGCCTTTAGCTAACTTTATGCAGACACATTATTATGGTGTTAAAAATTATCATATTGACATAGTTGCTACTTCGGAAGAACAAGCATTAAATTCATTTAATGTCGTTTGGCAAATGTTAGAAGACAATGAAAAAATAATGAAAAAATATTTCTATTGGAATAAAACAGAAATTATAAATAAAATTACACATTCTATTTTAAGATACAATACAGCAAATGCAAAAACTAAAGACGGAAAGCAAACAGGAATGATAATTTTTAATGAACTTCATGCATATGAAGATTATAAACAATTAAATGTTTATTCTTCTGGCTTAGGAAAAATTATTCATTCAAGGACAATTACAATTACAACAAATGGTACAGTTAGAGAAGGTCCTTTAGATGAAAAAATATCTTTATCAATGCCAATATTAAATGGAGAAGAAAACTTCTTAGGACTTTTACCAATTATTTTTAAAATAAATGATAAAAAGTTAGTAGACATACCTATGAAGAAGTTTTTAATAACAAAAAATAAACAAGACATAGATATAACATTTTGGTGTCAAGCAAATCCAAGTTTAAGATATAGACCTACTCTATTAAATGAAATAATTAGAGATTATATAAAAATGCAAAAACAAAAATCTTATAGAGTAGAATTTTATGCAAAAAGAATGAATTTGCCGCAACAAGATGAAGAAGAAGTAATCACAGAATGGAAGAATATATTAAGAGCATCTTATGAAGATGTAGAAAGAGAAATTCCAAGAAGTACAGGAGACATTTTAGGAAAATCTGCAATAGTAGGAATAGATTTTGCATCATTGAATGATTTTGCAAGTGCAGGATTCTTATTTAAAAGAGACGGTGAATATATATGGCGACAAAGGACATGGATTTGTGCAAAAAGTAAATTTTTTGGAGATATTAAATTCCCATTTGATAATATTGGACAAGCAGGATTTGAAGATTTTGAAATAGTTAATAAAGATTCTATTGATGGTCGAGATTTGATTTTATGGGTTTTACAAGAAATGGCAAAATATAATGTTAAGAAAATTGTACTTGATACATATAGATACAAATTATTAGAACAAATCTTTAAAGAACTAGGAATAAGTATTGAAGAAAAAAATAATCCGTATGGGCTAGTAAGAATGATACGTTACCCAGCAAGTATTGCAGCAATAGTCGCTCCAAGAATTGAAGTAGCATTTGCAGAAGGAAAAATTAACATAGGAAATAGTGCAATTATGAGATGGGCTATCAATAATACTTGTGTTAAAGAAGGTAAAGATGGAAATAAAAAATATGAAAAAATAGAACCAAAATTAAGAAAGAATGATCCATTTATGGCTTTTGTAGCTGCAATGAGCGTACAAGAACTATTAGATGAAGAAATTATTTATGCTTATGTTTAATAGGAGGTAATTAAGTGGTACTAGATAAACTTTTTAAAAATTCAAAAGGAGAATTTGTAAGTATAATAGATATTTTATCTGGAAGTAGCGATTCTAATAATTATATTTATACATTAGCAGAAGCTCATGCAATAGATTTAATAGCAAAAACGATAGCTAAATGTGAAATACAAACATTTGAAAATAAAAACAACAAAATACAAGAAGTAAAAAATGATTTATATTGGAGTTTAAATATACAACCAAATTATAATGAAAATGGAACGAGTTTTTTATATAAATTAGTTACGAAATTACTAACTGAAAAAAGAGCATTAGTAATTATCAATAAAACACCAACAACAAATTTATTATATGTAGCAGATGATTTTAATACAAATAATAAGATTTTAGTAGGTAAAACATTTACTAATGTTAAAATTTCTGATAATGAAGGAAACTCTATAATATTAGATAAACTTTATAATATAGAAAATTCAATTTATTATTCAATTAATGATAATGAATTAACAACAGCAAGTGAATCATTTGAAAAAAATGTAACAAAAATATTAAAAGCAGCACAAAAAGCTTTTGTACAAGCTAATACACCAAAATGGAGATTAAAATTTCCAGGTGGTCAACCAACAATGATAGATCCCAAAACAAATCAACCTATTAGATATGATGAGTATAAAAAGAAAGTAACAGAAGGATTATTTAGTGAAAAAGAAGCAATAGTATTGTTATCAGAAATATTTGATTTAATATATTTGAATAAAGATTCTAATAAAAATCTAACGGATTTCTCAAGTGCAGTAAAAGAAATAGGAGATACTGTAGCACAAAAATGGAATATCCCATTAGATATTTTTTATGGAAGTAAGACAGAAAAATCAACAGGAACAAATGATTTTATAACATTTGCAGTAGATTTCTATTTTGAATTTTTAGAAGATGGCTTTAATATGACATTAGTTGGGAAACAAAGTTATTTAAAAGGTGAATATGTCATGTTTAATAGATTTTCAATTCAACACAAAGATATTTTTGACAATGCAAATGGAATTGATAAGCTAATTGGAGACGGATTTAGTAGAAATGAAATAAATAAGTTTTTAAGATTACCGAAAATAGATGAAGCTTGGGCAGATGAGCATAATTTGACCAAGAATTACGGAAAAATGGAAGGAGGTGCAGAGAATGAAGAATAATTTTTATAGTTTTGAAAAAACTACAGAAACGAGTGCAGATTTGTATATATATGGAGATATAACATCGTATGAATGGGATGAATCAGATGTATCTGCTTTTGGATTTAAACAAGACTTAGACAATTTAGGAGATGTATCAGAAATCAACGTTCATATTAATTCACTTGGTGGTTCAACTTTTCAAGGTTTAGCAATATATAACTTATTAAAACAACACAAAGCCACTATTAATACATATATAGATGGAATTGCAGCATCATCAGCCTCTATAATAGCAATGGCAGGTGACAGAATTTATATTCCAAAGACTTCGTTAATTATGATTCATAATTGTTGGACTTATGCAATAGGAAATGCAAAAGAACTACGCAAAACGGCAGAAGATATGGATAAAATAGCAGAAGCATATAAAGCTGCTTATTTATCTAAAATAAAAATTACGGAAGAAGAATTGAATAAGTTGTTAGATGAAGAAACTTATTTAACTGCAGATGAATGTATAGAAAAAGGATTTGCAGATGAAATTATTGAGCAAAAAGAAAATGCAGGAGTTAATCAGTATGCAAGTATGAGTATTTTAAAACTTGTAAACAAAGTAAAACAACTGCAAGAACCAAAACAAAGTGAACTTGATATAGAAAAAATCGAACAAATTGTAGAAAGAGTTACAAAAGAATCAATTAGACAGATGGATGAACAAATAGACAATATGATGAAAGGACATTCTGAAAGAGAGCCAAAAGGACTCTATAATCAGGTTAAAGAAGATGCATGGGCATCTTTTTTTAATACAAAAAAATAAGAAAAGGAAGGTAAAAAACATGAAAATTAATGAAACAAAGATGAAACAAGCTCAAGAAGAGGCTTTAAAAATTCTTCAAGAATCAGAAGACAAATCACAAGCAATTGTAGATGCAGTAGAAAAAATTGCATCAGTACAATATGAAGACTTAATTGCAGAAATTCAAGAACAAGCAGTAAAAGCAGAAAGTGATACTGCTTATGCAAAATCTTTAGGACTAAGAACTTTATCAAAAGAAGAAACTAAATTTTATGAAGCATTAAAGGATGTAAAACAAGCTATTACAGCAGACCAAATTGATATTTTACCAAATTCAATTGTTGATGTAACATTAGAAAATATTAAAAAAGAAAGTGGAATTTTAAATGATGTTAATTTTGCTCCAGCAAACGTAAAAAGATGGATTTCAGCAGAAAAAAGTGGAACTTATTCTTGGGGTGCTTTAACTGATGCTATTACTAGTGAATTAAGTGCTACATTTGACTCTTTAAATATTGAAGTAAACAAATTATCTGTATATTTGGTAATACCAAAAGCAATTAGAGATTTAGCATTACCATTTGTAGATAAATATTTTACTGCTATATTAAAAGAAACTCTAAATGATGGTCTTGAATTTGGATATTTACAAGGAACAGGAAAAAATCAACCAATTGGAATTTACAAGAAAATAGAAGAAACAAATGGAGATAGCACACATAAAGATAAAACTGCTGATACAACTCTAACTAGATTTACTCCAAAAGGATTAGCAACAGCTAAGAAATACTTATCTAAAGATGGTTTAAGAACTTTTGATAGATTAGTATTATATTGTCATCCAAATGATGAAGCTGACTATGTAGCACCTGCATTATATGATGATGAAGGTAAATTAGTAAGTTCTTATAAAAATCTAGTTGTAAAACCATCTGCAAATAACCCACAAGGAAAAGCAGCACTTGTAATTCCTAATAAATATACAATGGGATTATCTAACTTTGGTATTAAAGAATATGACCAAACTAAAGCTTTAGATGATGCTGACGTAGTAATTGGAAAAGGTTATGCAAATGGTAGAGCAGTAGATGATAATACTGCTTTCGTATTTGATGTAACTAAACTAGAAGAATATGTTAAACCAGTAAGAGTAGTAGAGTCAGTTACACCCTAGCCCAGCCACCTCAAAAGTGGCAATTCCAAGTAATGAAACAGAATTACTAGGAGAAAAAACAGTTCAAGATTTATGTGAAAATTTAAGTATTGAAGGCGACAACGTCAAAGGTACATTAAATTATATTGAAAATTGGACTGAATTTTCAAAAGATAGTTCGGAAAATACTGGAAACTTTATACCTTTATACTTTGAAGAAGCAAAAGGAGCTAAAAAGGGAACAGTAAAAGTAGAATTAAAAGGTACTGGTGCAAAACTTAAAAAACCAGTAGCAGTAGATGAAAAAGATGGTTTAATAGTTTTTCAAATTCACGACAAAGATAACATACTTGAAATTACAAGTGAAGGAAAAGAAACTAGAACACTAATATTAGAAGGATTAACCTTAAAACAAAAAGGAGCTTAGAAATAAGCTCCTTTTAAAATACAAAAGGAGGTTATTATAACAATGGAAGAAAAAGAAGAAAAATATGAAGTAATTGAGAATTTTAAAGATTCACAAGACAACAAATATCTTTACTTGAAAAATGTAAAAGGGAAAAATGTATATCCTCGTGAAGGTTTAAAACCAAGTAAGAAAAGAATAGAGGAATTATCTAGTGACAAGAATCAAGTTGGAAAACCTTTAATTAGAAAGATAGAAGAAGTATTAGTATCTAGTAAAAAAAATCAATCTAAAGAATAGAGGTGTATTGTATGACAGATACACAGATTAAAAACCTACTAAAAGAAATTAAACAAGAACAACACCCATCACCTTATAAAGAAGATGAAGAATTTATCGGATATATAAAAGATGGAGAGTATGATATTAATAAAGTTTGTGGTTCAGAAATTGATTATGAAAAAGATTTAAGAGCAAGAAGTCTATTAAAAAATTATGTCTTATATGCTGATTATAAAAAATTAGCAGAATTTAAACAGTTATATGGAGCGGAGTATGCTTTATTACAAGCAGAATATTACAAACCTACCGACGTATAACGATGGAAAATTTAGACTTTTTGAAATCAAACAAACTAAAAATACTTACCCTGTAGAATATTTACATGATACAGGTAAAGATGTTTGGTTTGAAGAATTATCTATTTCTGATAGATTAAAATTTGAAGCAGAAGAAAGAGAGAAAAAGATAACATATAAATTAAGAATACCACAAATAAAACAAATTAATTCATTGTGTGTTGTGAGAATTGGCAATGAGTATCATAAAGTATTTAATGCTTATCATTTTGCAAATAAAGATGGATATAAGCAAACAGACATAACATTAGAAGAATACCCACGAGTTAAATTGGAGGGAGAAGTATGACAGAAGATGAAGTATTAATATCAAAAGAGGAATTAGTAGAATTATTAGAAGAATTGAAAGTTCCATTAAGTGAATCTACTCCAAAAGATGATGAAATGGAAAAAGAAATTAGAATACATTTTTGGGACTATATTTGGGATGATATAGTAGCAAGTGGAAAAGTTTATAACACTAAAGTTACATATCAAATATCTATAGTAGCGGATAAGCCAAGACATCCAAAACTTCTAGAATTAAAAAAGAAATTAAATGAAAAAGGTTTATTTCCTATCATTCAACATGAGCGTCTAACAGAAAAAAGAAGAGTACATTCATTCTTTTCTTTGGAGGTATTAGAAAATGTCTAATGAAAATTATTCATTTGATGGGTTTCAAGATCTATCAGATATGCTAAAAAATTACATTAGCAAAGTTGATAACGTAACTGATGTGTTGGAAGCGGGAGCAAAACAATTTGTAAATGATGCTTTAAAATTACCAAAACCAATTTCTGCAATAAAAAAAGCAGGTTATACACACTTGATTCATACTTTTTCTTATAGAAAAAGAGAAAAAGAAATAGAAACAGGTTGGGGAAAATATTATGGACCTATGGTTGAAAATGGAACAGAAAAAATGAAAGCCCAACCACATTTTTACCCTTTATGGGAAAAGAATAAAGAAAAATATTATAAAACAATGATTACTAAATTAGGTTTAACTGCTTAATTTAGTATTTTTTGTAATAAAAAAGAAAGAGAGGAAATATAAAATGGCAATTACAACTAAAAAACCTATGATAAAAGAGACAGTTGGAGGAATGTA